>JBEAVX010000660.1:0-14379 GCA_041160755.1 Pseudomonadota bacterium | reverse complement strand
CATGATCACCGTGCCCGGGTTCGCGCCTCGGGTGAGCAGCACGGCGACCCGCTGGGCGCCGAACGGGAACGGGAACACGAAGTCGAAGCTCACCACGGGCAGGCCTTGGCCGCTGGCGAGGGCGCGAAAACGCCCCTCAAACTCCTTCACCCGGGTACACGGCGCGACCTCGGTGAAGAAGTTGCGCCCCAGGACGGCCTCGATGGGCAGCCGCGCCATGCGGGACTCGGTGTCGTTGTACGAGAGGATTCGGCCGCCCTCGTCGAGCAGGATCGCGCCGTAGGGGAGGCCGTCGAGGTCGCGGGGGGAGATCTTGGCGAGGCGGTCGGCCTCATCGACCAGCGGAGAGCCCTCGACGTTGGACCGGGCGAGGGGCTGGGTCGCGGCGGTGGTCGCGGCGGTGGTCGCGGCGGGCGTCGCGGCGGGGCGCCCACGGGAGGCCTCGTTGAGCGCCTTCGCCAGCTTGAGGCGGCGGTTGGACGCCTCACGCTCGGCGGTGGCGGCCTCGATCAAGCTGTCTACGGCGTCCAGGGGGTCGTCGGTGGCCGTGGGGCGCAGGCCGGTCATGGCCATGAGCTCCTCGACCGGCGGGATCGGATCCCCGGCCAGCGCCGCCTCTCGCACGCGGCGGAGCAGCTTGAGGGACTGGTTGAGCTGGTCCCGGCGCAGCGTCTCCTCGCGGGCCCGGCTCGCGTAGTCGCTCGCGGGTTGTGGGGTGGGGTTCATCTTGAAGCTCCAGGATCAGGGGGAGGGGACGTTCTTGAGGGGATCAGGACGCGGCGGCCATCGGCGGGGAGAGCCAGCGCACCGTGGCGCTCAGGTCGTCCAAGGCCCGGGGCGAAGGCGGCGCCGAGAAGCGGGCGAAGGTGACGGTCTGCCCCTCGTCGATCACCCGCGCGACGAGGCAGAGGTCGTCCTCGCCGCGCCAGAGCAGGGTGAACCCAGCGGCGAAGCCGTCGCGCTGCACCCGGCGGAAGGCCGTGAGCACCTCGGGGACCAGGGGCGCGCAGGCCCCGGCGAAGGGGGAGTCCGTGCTCGCCGGGTCGCCGTCGCCGAAGATCGCGGCGGCCAAGGCGCCACGGCGGGCGGCCCAGGCGCCGAGGCGGTCGGAGCGGTCTGGGTCCAAGGCCAGCTCGGCCGCGTCGTGGGGGGGCGTCGTGGGGAGCGTCGGCACGCCGATGAGCTGCAGGCGGGCGAGGCGCAGGCCCAAGGCCGGGCACTCGCGGCTCGACGTGACGCCGAGCCAGAGGTCGGGGCCCGGGAGGTGGATGAGGTGGCGGCCGTAGACGCCGAACAGCTCGCTCACGAGCTGCACCGGGCGGCCGAGGGCCTCCGTCGCCGGGTGGCGCGCGGCCTGGGCCGCCGTCGCGACGAGGCGCTCGACGATGAGGGGGTTGCCAAAACGCGCCCAGCTCACCCCGCGCGGGTCGCAGATCACGGCGGCGGCGGCCTGGGCGCCGGTGTAGACCTCACGAAGGGCGGACTCCGTGGCCTCGCGGCGCTCCAACGAGAAGAGCTGGTCATCTCGGGGGGTGACGGGCAGGCCCAGGGCGCGCAGCGCGGCGCGGGTGGTGGCGACGCGGCGCTGGCTGTCCTCCAGAGCGCCTACCCGAGCCCGCAGCTCGTCGCGCTCGACGATGAGGCTGGCGTCGTGGGTCTCGGACTCCCGGCGGGCGAGCTCCGCCTCGGCGTCTTGGGCGCGGCGGGCCCAGACGTCCAGGCGACGCTGAAGCTCCTCAGCGCGCTGGTCGAGCTCCTGCATCCGCACAAAGATGGCCCGGGAGGCGCCGCCTTCGCGGTCGACGCGCAGCCGGGAGAGCTCACGCTCGGCCTGCTCCAGGCGGCCTTGGGTGGCCTGGAGGAGCTGCGCCTGCTCGATGATCGTGGCCTCGGCGTCCTCAGCGCGGGTGGTGGCCGTGGTGAGCTCCGCCTCGGCCCGGGCCAAGGCGACGGTGATCGCGCCCGTCCGCTGGGCCTGGGCGGTGAGGGTGGTGATCCGCGCCTCGGCGTCTTGGTGGCGCAGGGCGAGGGCGGAGAGGCCGTCGTTGGCGCGCTGCAGGTCCAAGAGCAGCGCCTCGGACTCCTTGCGACGAGTGGCCTCCGCGGCGGAGAGTCGGCCGCGCAGCTCGGCGGTGGCGGCGGTGTGGGCCTCGGCCTGGGCGCTGAGCTGCGCGGTGAGCCCGGCGGCCTGGCGCTCGGCCCGGCTCGCCCGGCTCCAGCACCACCCGGCGAGGGCGACGGCGGCCACGGCGAGGGCGCCGAGAACGGCGGGGGCGATCACGGGCGCACCGAGGCGTTGTGGGTCTTGATCGAGGCCCGCACGTCGGAGATCACCAGGCCCGGCGCCGCGCCTCGGTGGGCGATCACGGCCACGACAGACTCATCGTTCACCGGCTCGACCACCACAAACCCTTCATCTCCCTCGACGACGACGGAGGTGAGCATCCCCCGGCCCAGCTCGGTGACCGCGCGCCCAGCGACCACGGCGAGCATCGAGCCCAAGGCCGCGAGCCCGGCGTCCTCTTGGCCCCGGTGAGAGAGCACGGTGCCGTCCGTCTTGACCAACGAGGCCGCCAAGATGTCGGGGTTGATGAAGAAGAGCTCGTTGAGCAGGGCGCTCTGACTTGGGTTCACGGGGGCTCCCGGTCTTGGGGGGCTGAAGGTGGAGGGATTGTGGGTAGGTTTGTATTCGGTTTGTTCATAGATGGGCCAAAGTGTGTACAAAGATTGCGCGTCGCGCCGCGAAGTTCTTTGGGTCTCCCAGAGCGCAAAACCCCCCGACCGCGCGAGGCGATCGGGGGGAGCAGGGCGTAGCGGCGCGGCGGGCCTGTTCAGCGCGGGACGCTCAGCGCAGGACGCTCGTGGCGGGCCAGCCGCCGAGGGGCTGGGTGAGCGAGGCCTGGGGCGCGGCCCCTTGGGCGGCGTCGGGGTCGTACCACACGCTCACCGAGCGGATGTCGGTGAGGCCCATGTCGTCCCGGGTCAACACGACGAAGAGGTTGCGCCCCTCTTTGAGCGTGGCGTCCACCGTCCACGGCAGGCTGCGCAGGCTCGCGCCGCCGCCTTGGTAAAACAGCTTCTCTTCGCCGTCTTCCCAGGCCTGGTAGATGATCACGTCCCGCAGGCCCACGTCGTCTTCAGCGAGGCCTGAGAGTACCACCTCGGCCTCACCGACATAGAGCGGCGGGCTGTTCGTCACCGTGAGCGTCGGCGGCGCCAAGGTCGTGGCCCGCAAGGGCTGGGAGATCGGCAGGCTGAGGTCCACGGTCTGGGTGGCGTAGTCGTAGAAGCCGCCGAGCCACACCGCGGCGTGGTCGTAGCGGTCTTGGTCGCCGACGGTGAGCTCAAGCTCCAGCATCGGCGCCGCGCCCTTCACCTCAAAGAGCAGCTCCGCCGTGCGTTTCTCGCCGGGGGGGATCACGCCCAGCTCGGCGAGGCCCACCTTGAGGTCGATCGCCGTGCCCGCGCGGTTCTTCACCCGGGCGAAGGCCTCGTCCGTGGGGCCGGGGCCGTTGTTGGTGACGTCGATCCGCAGCGCGATCGTCTCGCCAGGCTCGATGATCCCGTCGCCGTCGCCTTTGGTGCCCTTCACCGCCGGGGCGTCCGTCGCGCTCCAGGCGTAGCTCAGCCGGGGCAGAAGCTGGCCCACGGTGCGCACGAGCTCGTCCTCTTCGCCCAAGACCCGGCGCTGGCCGTCTTGGAGCTTGAAGGTGACCTGCTCCACGGAGTCGCGGTACCCCTCGGGGAGCTGCACCCGCTTGGGCCACACCTTCGTCTGGCCGGGGTCGATGCGGCCAAAGAAGAACTCGCCGCCGTCGAGCCACGAGGCCGTCGAGTCGGCGATGGCCATGACCTGAAACACCGGCGCGGGCCCGTTGTTCGTGACCTTGACGGTGATGAGCTCCTCTTGGGCCTCCCCGGCGAGGAGCACGGCGTCGGGGCCGAGGTCGAGGGTCACGGTGAGCTGGGGCTTGGCGGGCTGATCTCCGGCGGTCCAGTCGATGCCGAAGCTCTGGAAGGCCGCGCGGATCTCGTCGCTCTGGGCGCGCTGGGTCGTGGTGACGACCTTGCCCGCGGCGGCGAGGAGCTCGGCGCGGTTGGCCTTCTCCGGCGCGGCGAGGATCAGCTCGCGGCAGAGCTGGACCTCGTTGTCTTTGGAGAGATCCCGGCGGTCGCGGCGGGTGTTCTCTTCGACGTCGAGGTGGTTCAGCGTGCGCACGGAGTAGACCGGCGCGTCGGCGGGGGGCAAGGCGTCGCCGAGGTGGTGGTCGAGATCGGCCTCGCGGGTGAGCCGCTCCCGCCAGAAGAGCGTGACGACGGGGTCGGTCTTGTTCGTCTCTTTGTCGGTGTGGGTCTCGACGATGGACTGCTCCAGGAGCACGTCCGGGGGCACGCCGACGCTCTGGATGCTCTGGTCGCCGGGGGTGAGGTACCGCGCGACGGTGAGCTTGAGCTGGGAGTCGTCCTCGTTGTTCGGGTAGAGGTTCTGGACCGAGCCTTTGCCGAAGGTGCGCTCGCCGACCACCGCGGCGCGGCCGTTGTTGCGCAGCGCCCCGGCGACGATCTCCGAGGCCGACGCGCTGTTCGTGTTGACCAGCACGACCATCGGGTAGTTGGCCTCCGTGCCCGCCGCGGTGGCGGACTTGGAGTCAACGCGGCGGTTAAACCGCTCCACCGTCGAGACGATCGTGCCCGAGGACAAGAACATGTCCGAGACCTCGATCGCCTGGTGCAGGTACCCGCCGGGGTTGCCCCGCAGGTCGAGCACGAGGCCGCGCAGCTCTTGGTTGTTGTTCTTCACCCGGAGCTGATCGAGGAGCGTCGCGAGGTCTGTCGAGACGACGGCGTGGAAGTTGTTGATCCGCACATACCCGACGCCCCCGGCGAGCAGCTCACCGATGACGGGGTTCATCTTGATCTTGTCGCGGATGATCACGAAGTCTTTGGGCTCTTTCCAGCCGTCGCGCTCAATCGTGACCGTGACCGGGTCGCCCACCTTGCCGCGCAGGCGGCTCACGGCCTCGTTGATGTCCATGTTGAGCGTGGACTCGCCGTTGATGCGCACGATGCGGTCATCAGGCTGAACCCCGGCCTTCCACGCCGGGGTCTCCTCCAAGGGGTACTCCACAGTGAGCCGCCCCTCCCGCATGACGATGGTGATGCCCAGGCCGCCGAACTCGCCGGAGTTCTCGACCTCCATCTCCCGGCTGTCTTCGGGCTCCAGCAGGATGGAGTGCGGGTCGAGCGTCGAGAGCGCGCCGTTGATCAGCGCGTACTCCACCTCGGGGAAGGGCACCTCGTCGGAGAGGTGGGTCTGCAAGAGCGCCGCGACCCGGGCCGTCTCCTGCATAAACTGGCCCTTCGTCTTGATCTCGCCGACGCTGACCGAGGTGACGAAGCTGCCGATGGTGACGTGCAGCACGCTGCCCTTGGGCTCACGGCGGAACAGCGCCTCGGGCACCCTCCGCTCGACCTGATTGAGCGCCGCGTCGAACATCCCGTCCCACGACACCCGAGAAGGATCGACGTAGCTCTCATCGACGCGGTCCATGGCGCGCTTGAGCAAGAACAGCCGCGTCAGGCTGTAGGGCTGGGAGCCGATGGCGGCGCCGAGCGTCTCTCGCAGGGTGGGCGGGACGAGGCCCTCGCCCGCGCCACCCGCCGCCACGCCCGAGGCGAGGTGGTACAGCAAGAGGGAGGAGGGGCCCGCGAGGCTCAGGACAGCGACCCCACGCGCGAGACCAGACCGAGAGAATCGACTCATGAATCGCTCCACGCGGCGACTCGCCGCAGTACCCACTACGCAGTTTACTCACAAGTCTTGCAGTGGTCAGGACCGTCAACGTGAACGACCCAGTCTTGACGTAGAGTGGCGACCTAGGCTATACCCGCCCAGACCGCCTTGAAGCGGCCACTCCACTCGCGGTTATTCGCCGCTCCAGGCGCAGCAGGCCCGATGGCGCTGAAGATCACCTGCCCAAACTGCAAGCGTCCACACCGCTTGGAGAACCCGTACCCGCCGCCGGGCAGCGAGCTCCAGTGCTCTTGTGGGCGGCTGTTGGCGCTGACGTACTCGCCCCAGGCGATCACGAAGATCCGCAATGAAGGCGGCGGATTTTTGGGGGAGGCCCGCCGAATCGTCGCCCCGCCTCTGGCGCCGCCGTCGCTCTCCCGGCCCGAAGAGTTCAGCTTCCCCCAGGTCAACACCTCGTACCCGGCGGAGGACAACTCCTTCCCCGACGCTGAAGAGCGCCGCACCGTGGTCGAGCGCGAAGACATGGACGAGGAGGCGCCGACGGTGATGGACGGCGGCGAAGACGAGGACGCTTACGGCGAGGCGAGCTGGCAGACACGCTCGGCGCCGGCGCCGTTGCCGCCGCCGGTTCAGCCCCAGCCGCCGCGCGCCGCCGCGCCGCCGCAGTTCAGCCCGCACTACCCTCCGCAGCAGCAGGCCCCGGCCCCGCCGTATCCCCAGCAGCCGCAGTACCCTCCGCAGCAGCAATACCCCTCGCAGCCGCAGTACGCGCAGCAGCCGCCTCGGACGTACACCCCGCCTGGGGCCACGACGCCGCCGCCTGGCGCGGCCGCGCCTCCCTCCCGCGCGCCCGCTCCCCAGTGGGCCTCCCGTCCCTTCAACGAGGGCCACGCCATGCACGGCCAGCCCCTTCCGCCGCCGCCGATGGCCTCTGCGCCCCCGGCGCGCCGCTCCAAGCTCCGCTGGCTCGCCTGGGCCTTCTTGCTGCTCTCGCTCTTGGGCGCGGCGGCGGTGGCTGGGGTGTACTGGTTCTTCTCCCAAGACCTCGCGTCGTTGGAGTCGCTCCAAGATTACCGTCCTCCGACGGTCACCTTGGTGTACGACCGCAACGGGGAGGTGCTCGGAGAGATCTACAACGAACGAAGATATGTCGTCCCCTTTGAGGCGTTCCCGCAACACCTCAAGGACGCGTTCTTAGCCTCGGAGGACGCGAACTTCTACAACCACCGGGGCGTAGACCCGATGGGCATCGTCCGGGCCATGCTGCGAAACCTCTCTGAAGGGGAGATGGCCCAGGGCGCCTCGACGATCACGCAGCAGGTCGCGCGCAACTTCTTGTTGAGCAACGAGAAGAAGCTCGCCCGCAAGGTGCGCGAGATGATCCTCGCGGGCCGCATCGAAGAGACCTTCGACAAAGACCGCATCCTCTGGCTGTACCTCAACCAGATCTACCTCGGCTCTCGGGCCTATGGGGTCGAGGCGGCGGCGCGGATCTACTTCGACAAACACGTCGAGGAGCTGACCATCGCCGAGTCGGCGCTCTTGGCGGGCCTGCCCCAGCGCCCGTCGGACTACTCGCCGCACAAGGCCTGGGACAAGGCCCGGGCGCGGCAAGAGTACGTGCTCGGCCAGATGCTCGACAAGGGCTTCATCGACGAGGCCACGCACCAGGCCGCGCTGGATGAGCAGATCAAGATCGTGAAGACCGAGAACCCCACCCGGGTGCTCGCGCCGACCTTCACTGAAGAGGTCCGCCGCCACCTCGTCGAGACCTACGGCGAGGAGCGCGTCTACAACGAGGGCCTCATCGTCCACACCACCTGCGACCTCAAGCTCCAGCAGCTCGCCCAGGAGTCGGTGACCAACGGCGTGCAGTACATGGACGAGCAGGTCGGCTGGCGTGGGCCCATCGAGAAGCTGCTCGACGACGCGGCGATCAAGGCCCGGCTCAAGAAGCAAGAAGAGGCCATGCGGGACCTCGACCAGCACCTCGCCGACAACGCCCGCCGGGGGCCGCTCCCGGAGCGCTCGTCGCTGCGGGTGGGGGATCGGTTTGAGGCCGTCGTCTTGGAGGTCGAGGCCAAACACGCCAAGATCGGCATCGGCGCGCATGAGGCGCTCATCCCGCTCTCGTGGACGACCTGGGGCTACGAGCCCAACCCCGAGCGCTCTTGGCGCAGCCGCACCCAAGACAACCTCACCCGCACCCTGAGCCGGGGCGACGTGGTGATGGTCACCGTCGAGGCGCTCAAGGCCGCTGACGCCAAGCCCTTCGAGGGCTATCCGGCCGCCGCCGACGCCAAGCTCGCCGCCGCCCGGCTCTACCAGGCCCCGGAGCTGGAGGGCGCGCTGTTGTCGTTTGACCTCAAGACCGGGGAGATCCGGGCGATGGTCGGCGGCGTCGACATCGAGAAGAGCGAGTACAACCGGGCGATTCAGGCCCAGCGCCAGGTCGGCTCGACGTTTAAGCCCATCGTCTACGCCGCGGCCATCGAGGGGCGGCGGTACACCGCGGGCTCGATCGTGCTCGACGCGCCCTTGTCGATCAACACGCTGGACGACAAGCTGTGGAAGCCGGGCAACTACAGCGAAGATTACCTGGGCAACATCACCCTGCGCCGGGCCTTGGCCTTGTCCAAGAACACCGTCACCGTGCGGGTGATCGGCGACATCGGCGTAGACCCGGTGATCAACATGGCCAAGAAGCTGGGCGTCACCTCACCTCTGCAAGAGGACCAGTCCATCGCCTTGGGCTCGGGCTCGCTCACGGTCTTGGAGCTGTCTCGGGCGTACTCGGTGTTCGCCACCTACGGCGACAAGGTCGAGCCGTTCTTCATCCAGCGGGTCGAGGATCGCGACGGCAACGTGCTGGAGAAGCACGAGGGCTCGGCGCGTGAGCCCGTGCTCGACCCCACCGTGGCGGGCATCGTGACCTGGCTCCTGCAAGAGGTCACCGCGGCGGGCACGGCGGCGGAGACGAACAAGCTCGGCCTGCACGTCGCGGGCAAGACGGGCACCACGAACGACTTCATGGACGCCTGGTTCGTCGGCTACAACCCCGACGTGATGACGACGGTGTGGGTGGGCTACGACAAGCCCAAGAGCCTCGGCGTGTCGTCGACGGGCGGCAAGGTGGCGCTGCCGATCTGGATGTCCTACATGAAGGAGGCTGTGCCCAAGTCCGCCAACCGACCCTTCCCCCCGATCCCCGGGGCGCAGTACGCGCCCATCGACGAGTCTACGGGCCGCGTCGCGAGCGGGGGCCGGTCGATGCCGTTCCTCTCGGGCACGGTGCCGGAGTCCAGCGGCGGCGAGATCGGCCAGGCCACCAGCGAAGACATGCTCACCCGGGACTTCTGACCTTGCCCCTCCTCCTGTTCACGCTCCTGACGGCCTGCACGCTCACCGACAGCACGGCGGTCGTCGACTCGGCCAACGTCTGTGAGCTGGCCTTGGCCCAGGTGGCGCCCGAGGCGGCGCTCCCCGGCGAGACGATCCAGCTCGTGCTGAGCCCGCTCACGACGGCGGACGACACCCTGGTGACCATCGGCGGCGTGCGCGCCCAGCTCGTCACCTTTGAGCGCGCGGGCTGTGAGGACTGCGACGCCTGCCGCGAGACCTACCTCTGCGCGCCGTGCCTCGACGACTGCGACATCTGCGATCTGGGCTGTGAGGCCGAGTGTGTCGAGCGGGTCGAGGTGCTGGTGCCCAGCCTGGCGCCGGGCCCGGCGACGATCGAGGTGTTCAACGGCGAAGGCGCCTCGGGTCGGCTCACGCTCACCGTGCTCGCGCCCCCCGAGGACACCGGCGGCGCGGATGACACCGGCGACACCGGCGACACGGCGCCCCCCGACACCGGCGGCGCCGATGACACCGCCGCGCCAGACACCGGCGGCGCCCAAGGCCAAGCGGACGCCAAGATTGACGCCGCCCTCGCCGAATGCCCGGTCTGATCTTGCTCCTCTGCCTCGACTGACGCTATAACGTCCGAACGTCCCCACCTCCCTGCTCGTGGGCTCCCGGAGATCCTGATGCGCGCTGTGAACGTCCCCCTCGTTTGCTCCCTGGTCTTCGGGGTGCTCTCTGCATCAGACGCTGTCGCGGGCGGCATCGGGGTCATCACGACGGCGGGTGTCCACCAAGAGAACATCTACGCCTACGACCAAGAGCTGGTGCAGTACTCGGTCACCCAGCTTCGCCCCAACCTCGGCGCGGGCGTGCAGGGCCTCTTGGGCGATCGTGACGATCGCATCATGGGCTATGTGAAGATGTACTACATGATCGACAGCCCCCAGGTCGATAACGACATCTCCGCCAAGGTGAAGGCCGAGAACGAAGGCGTCGAGGGCGCGTTGGAGTACGCCGTGCGCGAAGACCCCCGCAGCGTCGGCGTCGCCTCGGTGGGCGTGCAGTGGGGCCTGCTCCCCGACGCGGACGCCTTCCAGCTCACCGCCATCAGCGGCATCGGCGCCGGGGCCCTCACCATCGACAGCTCCGAGTTCATCCTCGTCGAGCTGGGCGCGGGCGCGCAGTACGCGCTGACCGATCAGCTCTACCTCCACGGTGAGCTGGCCTACCAGGGCCGCTACCGCAAGTCTTTCGACCACGGCGCGGGCGTGAACGTCGGCGTCCGCTTCATGTTCGATTAAGCCCTTGGGCCGCCTCGCCCCGCCGCTTCTGCCCCTCGCTGTGGGGCTCTCGGTGCTGGTGGCCTGCGATTATCGCCCGACGGGCACCGACTGGCTGAGTCAGTCGAGCCCCTCTGGGCCTTGTTACGCGGTGAACCTCCTCGACGGCCTCTCTGAGGAGAGCGCCCAAGAGGTGAACGACACCTACGCCTGCCTCAACCGGGAGGGGGCGATCACGCCGCTGGGCCGGGTGGTGGGCGCGCTGGAGACGCCGACGCGCTCGGGCGACGTGGCGGCGGTGGAGCTCGCCCGGTCGGTCAACGCCCTGCTGCGCGCTGAGCTCGACGTGTTCGGGGCCTTGGGCCTCGTCGTAGACGGCTTAGAGGCCGAGGGTGACCCGCTCCGGGCCTTGGTGGACCGCAGCGTCGAGCTGCTCTATGGCCGGGGCATGTCCCGGGTGATGAACGGCGAGGTGTCGCTCATGGCGGCCTCGTCTCTGGATCAGGGCCTCGTGCGCCCGCTCCTGCCCGCGCTGCGCCTGAGCGCCCGGGCGATCCTCGATGACGGGGTGCTCGACGGTGAGATCGTCGGCCCGGCCCTGCGGTCAGACACCACCCGATCGGCCGTGCACACCCTCGCCGCGCTCAGCGCCTCGAAGGATCCCGCCCTCGCCGCGCTCATGGCGGACCTGGGGCCCCACGTCGGCGACGCCTTGGCGCGCACACGCGACGCCGAGAACGACCGCTGGTCCGAGGCCTCGGGCGACGCCGTGCGGGATCTCGCCGACAAGCTGCTCATCGAGTACGGCAACGACGGCCGCATGGCCCTGGAGCACCTCGCCGACCCTGGCCGGGGCATCCTCGCCGACGCCCAGCTCCGCGACCGCCTGCTCGCCGTGATCGACCGCCTGGAGCGTGAGGGCCGCTTGGAGGCCCTGCCTGCGCAGCTCGTCTACCTCACCGAGGTCGACCGCGACGGCGGGGCGCTCAGCGCTGGCGAAGACTCGGCCTTGGTCACGCTCCTGCGGCTGATCCACGCCGCCGACGGGCCGATGCGCTGCTCGTTGGACTTCTGGGTCGGGAGCCTCGACGTCGAGCTCGACAACCTCTCCGTCAGCCTCCTGGAGACCCTCGCCCAACAAGACCCGGGCACCGTCGAGGGTGGGGTGGACCTCCTCGGCACGGTGATCGGCTGGGGCGTCTCGGAGTCCGTGCTCTACGCGGTCGCCGATAGCGGCGTGTGCGACATCTTGGACCGCCCGCTCGTCGATGATCTCCAGGCCCTGGACCGCTTCAACGACGCCCAGACCTCGGACCTGCTCATCTCGGTCGTGATCTTGCTGGAGGGCTTTGAGTCGGGATCTCCCTCGCGGATCCCCGAGCTCGTGGACGTGCTGAGCACGGTCTACGCCTTCGGCGCGGCGGAGCCCATCGAGGAGCTCCTGCGGGACGTCGGCACGAGCCCGCTTATCTACGACGTGCTGGAGCTGCTACCGATCCTGCGGAACCCCGGCGACACCCTGGACCGCGACCCGGACATGCCCGCGGACCTGGGCTGGTTTGACCTCAAGGCGCTCTGGGGTGTGCTGGACGTGGCCTTCGCCCAGGACGACGCGGGTGAGAGCGTCGTCGAGCGCCTCGCCCCGGCGATCCGTGTTGCGGTGCAGCAAGACGGCACCTGGCTCGCCGTGGAGAACCTCGGCGTGTTGATGGCCGATCCCACCGCCGCGCCGCCGCTCTCGCTGCTGCCGCCGCTCCTCGCCCTGGACCCTTCGCTCACGACGCTTGACACCGTGGCCGACGTCGCCGAGCGCCGGGAGGTCACCGAGCCGCTCTTGCGGGTGATCGAGACGCCCGAGGTGATGACGGCGATCGGCGAGGCCGAGCTCTCCGCCGAGGGCCCGATGCCGTTCTACGCCCGGCTCGTCACCGGCGGCACTCTGGACGCCCTGCTCGCCTGGGTGGACTGGAGCCTGGGCCTCCTGCGCGGCTGAGTCACCCGCGGGTTGGATCTTCGCAGGATCGCCACGCACGAGGACCTAGCGCCCGGCGTGGTCTTGGGTTAATCGGCCCCGCGCGAGCGCCGATCTCGGCCTCCCCCGCGTGCGCCACCTCCACTCCCCGGGCAGCTCATGCACCACGACGCTCAGTATCGCGCGCTCCACAAGCCGACGGACGAGGCGCCGCACCACTACGGCCCGAACGTCCACCTCTTGTCGTTCCCGTACCCCATGTCTCTGCTCGCCGAGCTCTGCGCCGAGACCACCCGCCAGCCCCGGTTCAACCAGATCGTCGCCCAGCTCTACGACTGGATGTTGGGCGAGGTCGCCAGCCGCGAGCTGACGATGACCGAGATCTTCGTGCCGACGCGGATGCGGGTGCACAACATCGAGGGCTTCTACGCCGGCCAGGTGCTCGACCGCTCGCAGAAGGTGGTCGTCGCGGCCTTGGCCCGGGCGGGCATCCTCCCCGGCCAGCGCCTGTTCGACAGCCTGAACTACCTCTTGGAGCCCGAGAGCGTGCGCCAGGACCACGTCTTCATGGGCCGCAAGACCGACGCCGACGGCCGGGTGATCGGCGTCGATGTCTCGGGCTCAAAGCTCGGCGGCACCGTCGAGAACGCCACGGTGCTCATCCCCGACCCCATGGGCGCCACCGGCGGCAGCTTGTGTGAGGTGCTCCGGATGTACCGCGAGGACGTGCCCGGCCCGGCCCGGCGCCTCGTCGCGATGCACCTCATCGTCACCCCCGAGCACATCGCCCGGGTGACCCGTGAGGCCCCGGACGTGCAGATCTACGCCGTGCGGGTCGATCGTGGCCTCTCCGCGCCGGACGTGCTCGACACCGTGCCCGGCGAGCGCCACGCTGAAGAGCGCGGGCTCAACGACCACCAGTACATCGTGCCCGGCGCAGGCGGCCTGGGCGAGCTCATGAACAACTCTTGGGTGTGACCATGACCCCGACTCCGCGTGACCCGATGCGAATCCTCATCGACGAGCAGGCCATCCAGCGCCGCGTGCGCGAGCTGGGCCAAGAGATCCGCGCCACCTACGGCGACGAGCCCGTGACGGCCATCGGCGTGCTCAAGGGCAGCTTCATGTTCATGGCCGACCTCGTGCGCGCCATCGACGGCGAGGTGCGCTGCGACTTCTTGGGCGTGTCCAGCTACCAAGGCGGCACCCGCTCCACGGGCGTTGTGCGCATCACCCAAGACCTCAAGCACCCCATCGAGGGCCAACACTGCCTGGTCATCGAGGACATCATCGACACTGGGCTGACCATTGAGTACCTGCTCAAGATGTTGGAGGTTCGCCAGCCCCGCTCGTTGCGGGTCGCGGCCCTGCTCGACAAGCCGTCAAACCGCGAGACGAAGGTGACGGCGGACTTTGTCGGCTTCACCATCCCCGATGAGTTTGTCGTCGGCTACGGCCTGGACCTCGGCGAGCTGTACCGAAACCTGCCCCACATCGCCGTCTACACGCCTTAGGCCACGGAGCGCCCCATGCAGATCATCTCCAGCGACCAGGCCCCCAAGGCCATCGGGCCCTACAGCCAGGCCATCGCCCACGGCGGCTTGGTGTGGTGCTCGGGCCAGATCGCCCTCGATCCGGTGACCGGCGGCATGGTCGGCGCCGGGGACGTGCGGGCTGAAGCCACCCAGGCGCTCAAGAACCTCGCCGCCGTGCTCGCCGAGGCCGGGACGGGCTTTGACCGCGTGGTGAAGGTCACCATCTTCTTGATGGACATGGCGGACTTCGCCGTGGTGAACGAGGTCTACGCCGCCGCCATCGGCGACGCGCGCCCGGCCCGGGCCACGGTGCAGGTCGCCGGGCTGCCCCGAGGCGCCCGGGTCGAGATCGACTGCGTCGCGGCGGTCTAAGGCGTTATTCGGCGCCGCTGCTGGCCTCGCCGCCGCCACCGCCGCCGTCACCGCCCTTGGGGCCACGACGACGACGGCGTTTGCGCCGACCGCTGGCCTCACCGCCGCCCGCCGAGG
>JBEAVX010000601.1:0-7824 GCA_041160755.1 Pseudomonadota bacterium | reverse complement strand
CTCCCATACACGATGTGGACGTACTTCGGGAACATCGCCCGGTACGAAGGGACCGAGGTGAACGTGTTCGCGCCGAACGACGGCGTGCGGGCCGTGGCGCCGACGTACAACCCGGAGACCGAGGAGCTCGGCTTCGCCCAGAATGACGACGGGAGCCTACGCCAGAGCGTCACCGTGAAGGAGATCGAGAGCGCCGAGACGCTGGTGATCTTCGGCATTGATCCGAGCAGCGGCGAGATCACGATCCAGGATGGCGTACAGTACAACCTCGGGATGAACAAGGCGCTCTCCATGGCGAACCCGACGCCGGAGCCCGCGCCCGAGGTGCAGGCGCCCGAGGTGCAGGCCCCAGAGGCCCAGGTGAGCCCGACGCCCGCGCCGGAGGAGGTCCAGCTCTCGGTCTTTGACACCGTCCCGGGGCGCACCGACGCCGAGACCGCCACCCGCGACATCGGCTTGTCCACGGAGGCTGACACGGACGGCCGAAAGCTGACGTCGGCCTTTGAGGACAACGACCAGACACAGAGCAAGCCCGATCTGTCCGTGACGCCACCGGAGCAGGCCGATGAGGTCGTCCAGCCGACCGTCGCCCAAGAGAACGTCGCCGCCGCGCCGCCCAGCTCGCCGCTGTTTCAGCAGCTTCGTGGGATCGTCGCGTCGATGCTCTACGACGTGCCCGAGGCCGCCCCGGCCATCGCCGAGACGATGGGGCTCTCCCCCGAGGGGCTCCAGATCCTTCGGGACAACGACAACGTCACAAACTGGGCGGAGCTGACCGCCGCGGGGCTCTCCGACGCGGACCGCGCCGCGCTCCAGCGCGCCGCCGCGCTCAAGCTCGTCTCTACCCTCGACCCCGATCAGCCCGCGAGCCTGTTCTTGAGCTGGTTTGACTGGCACATCGGCACCCAGGCCGACTTCACGATCACCCAGCCTCACCTGCAGAACGCGATCAACATGGACAACGCCGGGATGGACGAGGTCGCCGCCGTGATGGGCGTGGCGAACTTCAAACGTCTCGTGCTCTCGACGCACGGTCTGCCTGGCGGGCAGATCATGAAGACTGAAGAGGGATCCGGCTTCAACATCTATGACGCCCGGATCATGGCGGAGCTCGCTGAGCGCGCCGGGGTCAACTCTGTGCTGCTCGCCCATTGTTATGGGGCGCTCGGGGCGGACGGCGTGAACACCCTCGACGTGGACTCGCGGCAGGCGTCTGGATCGTCCATCGCCGAGTTCTCCAGCCGGGGCATGGACGTCTCGGCCTATGAAGGCGCGGTGAACACCCGCACCGCTACGGCGATGGTCGGCGTGTGGTCGGAGCTGATCGCCGCGGGGGTGCCGGATGAGGCGGCGCTCCAGCTCGCTGGGGCCTTCGCCAACGCCACCGGCGGGGAGAACCTGAACAACATCAACTGGTCGCAGTACGTCTCCCACGCCCGGGCCGAGCTTGGGCCCGAGGGGGATCCCCAGGCCTGGGCGAACCGGAACGGCTTCGTTGACACACAGATTCGCGGCAAGCGGGTGGGCCCGGAGCAGATCCTTCAGCTCCTCACTCAGTACGGTGACGTGCTCTTGGCGACCCAAGGCGCTCAAGAGGCCCCGAAGGCCTGGAAGGGCAAGATCCCGGAGAACCAGGTCGATCTTCTGGCGCGTATGACGGTCAACGACCTGATCTACGGCGGGCTCTACCCAGAGGCGGGCCTCACCGGCGCTGACGCGCAGATGGTCGTGACCCTGCTCGGTCAGGCCTGGAGCGGCGCGACGCTGGTGCAGGACGGCGCGCTCCCCGAGTGGGCGGTGCTCGGGGCGCGTCTGTACTTCGCGCTGGAGGGCCAGGTCGCGGCGATTCAGCACATGGATCCGGCGGAGCGCGCGGCGCGGGCGAACGTCCTGCAGAACCTCCAGATCATGCGGGATGAGGTGTGGATTCAGCTCGCGGCGGCGGGCCAAGGCATCATCGACGCCCAAGGGCAGATCGCGTTCTTGCCGCCTACGGACCTCAACCAGTACGCCACGAACGACACGACCCTCAACCAGAGCGCCGCCCCGGCCCAGGTGGACGGGGTCACCGTCGCAGATGTGACACAGATTCCAGGCGACGGGGTCAGCGTGGACCCCGACGCCCCGGTGCAGACGCTCCTGTTTGATCTCGCCGAGGTGGGCACGTCAACGACGCGGTCCTTGCCGACGCCGGGCCTCGTCGGAGGCGTCACAACCTCCGCCGCGCCCGCCCCTCAAGGAGATGACGGCCAGCGGCGTCAGGAGGTGCTCACCGAGGCGCGGGCGCACTTCAAGCCGATGATGGCCGCGCTGTTGAGCCATGCGGCGACGCGCGGGACCGGGGCGAGGGGCGATCGGGCGCTGAGCGGCCTCACCAGCGCCGTCTCAAACCAGCTCGACACGTTCCGGCGCACCTTGACGATGAAGGGCATCGACGCTGCGTGGGTGACCACAGACGTCGTGCTCGACATGCTCGCCCGGGACACGGAGCTGGCGCGGGCCTTACAAGAGGCCACGCCGGGCGTCGGGATCGAGCCTGGGCAGCTCCTCACGGCCTTGGACCCCGCCCATCGCCTCGCGGCGCAGATGAAGGCGGCCCCGGACGACGCGGCCCGGCTCGCGGCGCTGCGTGACGCGCTGCATCGTCTGGGCGGCGGGAACCTGCTCACCGGCGCGGCGGGCGGCGAGCTGATCGCGGAGCTCGGCCGATTTAAGGATCCGCTCCAGAGCGCCCTCGCGGGGGAGATGCTGCGCGCTGGGCAGGTCTTGGAGGTCACAGGCGAGGGCGCCGACCGCAAGGTTGAGCGGGTCACTGTGGGGCTTGACGGCCGTGAGACGCGCGAGGCGGCGGCGTTGGTGACCGAGCTGTCTCTGTTCGCGTCCACCCTCGACCAGAAGAACCCCGCGAGCGAGCAGAACGCCCAGCGCCTCGCCGGGACGCGCGCCCGTGTGGCGCGGGCGCTGCGTGATCTGCGCGACGCCAAGGCCCGCCTGCAAGATCCCAACCTCAGCGACGCAGACCGCCAGGCCTCCGAGAAGCTCCGCGACGCGCTCCTCGCCGACGCTCGGCAGGTCGGCGCGCTCATCACGAGCTCCGGCAGCCTGCTGTCCACCCTCGTCACCCATGACGGGGACTTTTACCGCGACGCCTTGGTGCCCTATTTGGCCGAGGTGGGCCTCGCGACGCAGGCGAGCGCCCCCAAGGCCGATGATCCCGGCCTAGAGAGCTTCCTCACCAACACGAAGCTCATCAGCCGCCAGCTCAATCCGAACAACCCGACCGAGCTCAAACGTCTCCTGGAGGAGGTGATCCGTCAGGCCGAGGTCCGGGGCGCAGACCCGAACGTGCTGCTCGCGGAGTTCGCGCGGCGTTACTCCAATGAGCGCGGCAGCTTCTACAAGCTGCTCACCGACGCCTTCAACGCCACGAGCCAGAGCTTCTCGCTGCGTGGCGGCACCCAAGACACCGCGACGCTCAAGGCGATGTTGCACGCCTTCGGCATCGAGCGCAGCGCCGCGACGGACGCCCTCCGCGCGGAGGTGCCGAACGCGCGTTTGACGCCACGGCAAGAGGTTGAGCTGGTTCAGATCGTCAACGAGTACGCGACCAAGCTCCAGCCGCTCATCGACGGTCACAAGATGCGCCAGATCGATGAGACGATGCAGGCCCTCCGGGCGCGGCTCCAGCTACAGTTCCCCGGGGTGCTGTTTGACGAGACCACCCGGACTCGGGTGGCGCAGCAGGCCGTGCGGGCGGTGTACCGTGACCGTTATGGGTCGATGGAGGCGAGCCTCATGGGCAAGGCCCTCCAGGGCGACGGCACAACGGGCTACGCGTCCCTCGGCCTAGACGCCCAGGCCCTCGCCAAGCTCAATGAGGAGTCCAACGCGATGGGCTTCCGTCTGGGGCGGCGCTCATCGACGGAGCGGCTCCAGGCGCACTACGACACGAACCCTGGACTCGCACAGACTCGGCTGCCCGCCGACAAGCGCACCGAGCTGTTCAACAAGGCCGGTGACACCGTCGGCTTGATCGAGCTGATCCTCGGGCTGTCGCCTGAGGAGCGAGCGCTGCTGCGCGGTGATGATGTGCTCATGGGGAGAATCGCGCAGAATCAGCCCGCCGCCTGGAGCTTCATTCGTAAGGCCCTCGATGGCCAGCTCGCCCCCGCCGACCTCATGATGGCCCTCGACGCGCTCAAGGACCGCGCGAACCTCAAGTTGGACCCAAAGAGCATCGTGGATGGCGTGAAGGATGGCGCCGCCAAGGTGATCACCGACGGAAAGTCGATCCTCTCTCAAGTGATCGGGGTCGCCAACAAGGCGGGCATGGGCACGATGAAGGAGGCGGGCGCCGCGGCCCTGCGTCTCATCCGTGGTCGCCTCCAGCCGGAGCAGCAGAAGGTGCTCGACGCTTGGGTGCAGCTCCGCCGAGAGCGCCTCAAGGCCGAGGATCCCGCCCTCGCCGACAACGAGGACGCGCTCAACGAGCGTCTCGCCCAGGAGGCGCTGGCGCTCTTGGAGAGCCCAGACTTTCAGGCGCTCCTGCGCACCGAGTTTACGCCGGAGCAGCGCGCGGCCATCACGAGCGTCGCGCTCTCGGGTCAGACCAGCAAGAACGATCTGATGCGCCAGAGCGGTCTCTTCGGTCCTGACGGCAAAAACATCCTCAGCGTGCTCAGCGCCGCGTATGAGGCCGGGAAGATCGCGAAGCTGCGTGATGACCCGTCCATCATGGGCCTCATCGGCAAGCTGCCCGCCGGTGAGCGCCAGTACGCGCTGCACATGCTGTTTGAGACGCCCGCGGCGAAGGCCCTCGCCGTGATGCAGATCAAGTTCGATCTGTCGGACAAGAACGCCTGGTCCCTCGTGGAGCGCCTGTCTACGCTCAGCATGGCCGACCGCGACGCGATCCGAGATGACCCGGCGCTGGTCACCTTCCTCAGCGGCAAGCTCAACGGGGAGGCGCTCGGTCGTTTCCGGGCGTTGATGCAGCTCAATGAGCGTGATGAGGCGCTGCCCACCGCGCAGAGCGGCGCGACGGATCAGGACAAGCAGCGTGAGTGGCTGCGCCTGCGGGCCGTCGAGGGCGTGAAGGCGCTCATCGCCGCGGGCGACCACCGGGCGCTGCTCCGGCTGGCGTCGGATCTCTACAGCTCGTCTGTGTTGGATCCGGCCTCGACGCCGAGCTTCGATCAGACCGCCGCCGCTGGACCTCGCGCCGGAGACCTCAGCGCCGCGGACCGTGAGGCCATCGCCAGCACGATCCGCGCCAGCACGGAGTTCCAGACTCTGTTCACGAAGAGCCCGACCTTGGCCGCGGCGGTCATGGACGGGGTGCTCGGCCTGCGCGACCCCGCGCCGGTGCTCTACACCA
Organism: Pseudomonadota bacterium; assembly: GCA_041160755.1. Taxonomy (GTDB): domain Bacteria; phylum Myxococcota_A; class UBA796; order UBA796; family CAJQPC01; genus JADKFE01. Next base: position 2,447 of record JBEAVX010000601.1, on the reverse strand, counting down.
TCGAGGTGAACCGGCAGATCACCGCGGCCAGCGCCGAGGACATGGTCGCCTCGATCGACAAGATCTCTGTGGAGGAGCTGCTCACCCAGTTCGTGGACCTAGACGCCCTCGCGCCGACGATCATCGGGCTTCTGAGCGCCCGCGCCGAGGTGGACCGCCTCGCCGACGGCACGCCGGAGAAGGCCGCCGCAGAGCAGGAGGCGAAGCGCCAACAAGAGGCGCTTCGTGGCGCGGCGTTTGATGTGTCGGCGCAGCAGCTCGCGGCCATCGCGCACCTGCCCAAAGAAGATCAGAAGAAGGTCTTGGACGCGGCGCGGGCGCGCATCAACAAGCTCTTGGGTGGCTCCGCGAAGGAGGATCTCGGCCGCGTCGCCTTCGCCTTCCAGCAGGCCATCGCGCGGGCGGGCGCCCCCGAGGACATGCGCATCACCGAGTCCCTCGCCGCGGAGCTCTCCTCGCCGGAGCGCCTCGCGCGAAACGAGGTCGCCCAGGCCAGCGTCGATCTCACGCGCAACAAAGAGACGCTCAAGAAGGTCTTGCAGCTTCGTGATCTCCTCACGAAGGCACCCGGCGCGGGCGCCATCGGGTCTGTGTTGGATCGCCTCATCGTCGCGCTCGGCAAGCCCATGGAGGAGGCCGAGAAGGCCGTCACCGCCTGGAGAGACGCCCTCAACGCGGCGAGCGCGACCGGCGCGCCGCTCACGACCGCCCAGCTCCGCGCGCTGGAGGACCAGAAGAAGGCGGCGACAGAGGCGCTGGAGAAGTTCAACACCTCCCTGGAGTCCCTCGCGTCGGATCTCACCCGGGCGATCAAGACCGGCGCGAACGTCGCGTACACGACGGCGGAGGGGTCCATCATCGCCGGGGTGGGGCTGGTCACCGGCGGCGCGGGCCTCGTCCCCGCCGCGCTGATGATGAGCCTCGCGAAGCCTGCGGTGCTCGCCATCGTCGAGAAGATGAGCGCGCGGGGGCTGCGGGGCGAGAAGGGGATGCGTGTGTCCGACCTCCTCGCCGCGCTCATCGAGATCCCCAAGGAGAACCTCGACGAGGGCATGAAGTCGCTGCTGGAGAACAGCCCCCTCGCGGAGTTTCTCGGCGACCAGATCAAGGAGGTCACGGGCACGGATCTCCCGCTGCTCGACGGCCTTATCGAGGAGAAGATCGATGAGAAGATCCAGAAGACCCTAGAGGACCAGACCACGGGCAAGATGGAGGAGTTTGACAACAGCATCGCGGACCAGGCGGGATCTCTCATCGATCAGAACCTGCGCCGCGACGCTGGTCGCGCGGACGGCGCACAGTATGGGGACTCCGTCGCCCGTGAGCGCCGCCTCGCGGAGATGCGCGCGTCTGTGCAGGGTCGCCTGGATGCGCGGGCGCGCCTCGCGCGTGAGGGCGGCGCGCAGCTGCCCGACGCGGAGGCCGCCCGTGTGGCGGAGGCCCTTCGTCTCACCCTCGGCGATGGCGACGTGAGCCGCCTGGAGGCCCTCGTCACCGCGCTGGGCCTGCCGAAGATGCAGCAGCTCCTGTTTGCCGTCGTCCGCGACGCCGACTATGCGCTCTTGCCCGACACCGTCAGCGCCCCGCTCCGCGCGTACCTTGGTGATCTGGCGTCGCGGGATCCTGGCGCGCTGCCGCCGGGCGCCGTCGGTGGCCTCAGCGCGCCGACGCCGGACTCAAGCGCCGCGGATCCGAGCCGCTCCAGCGAGAACACCCCCCCGTCAACCCGTGACCCCGGCGCGGTGAACCCCAGCGCCCAGGCGCCGGAGCGTGTGGAGCGCCTGGAGGCGAGCTCCGGGCGCAGCCTGCGCGGCGGAAACGTCGCCGGTGTGTCTGACCGCGCCGCCGCACGACTGTCGTCTCTGCCGCCGGATCAAGCGGCCGAGGTCCAGGCGATCCTGCACGATCCCGGCGTGAGCCCCTCGGCGCGGGCGCTCTTGGAGCGTGGCCTCGCCTCGGGCTATGGCCTAAGCGAGCTGCGTCTGCTGCGGGATCTCACGGTCAACCGCTCCGACGCCGAGCTGCTCGCGGAGTTCACCGCGCTCGGGCTCTCCCAGGTCGGCCAGGTCTCTTGCCTGCCCACGGCGTACCAGATCGCCATCGCCGAGCAGGATCCTCTGTACGCCTATCGCCTGCGCCAGAACCCCCAGGCCATGAGCACCCAAGATGGCGGCGGCGGCGTGGTGTTCACCCAGGCCGAGATCGAGCAGCTTCAGGCGCTGCGTGAGCGTGGAGGCGAGACGTCGTTGGCGTCGATGCCCCTTGAGCTCGCGAAGATCGTGCTCCCCGCCCTGCGCGCCAAAGGCATCGACCCGTCAAGCCGCGCGGCGCTCGTCGAGGTGGACCGCATCTTGGCGAGCCTCGGCGCGCCGGTTCAGAGCGGCAACCAGGGCCTCGACGTGACACAGTTCACCCAAGACGCGGCGCTCCACCAGACCCTTGAGGCC
>JBEAVX010000590.1:0-3373 GCA_041160755.1 Pseudomonadota bacterium | reverse complement strand
CAGCCACACGGCGTGTCGTTGGGCCGCCGAGCCCCGACGAAGCGGCCCCGCGGTGAGCAGCGCGGCGCCGAAGAGGCCCACGGTCGCCTTCAGAGAGCCGTCGATCAGCGCGCCAGCGGCGATGGCGAGCAGCGGAGGCGTGTTCATCGGCCGTCTCGGCGGGCGCTCGCGATGGCGGCCTCCAGGGCCTCCCGCTCGCCCGGGGCCAGGGAGGCGTCCGAGACGAGGGCCAGGGCCGCCCGCGCGGGTGAGCCCGCGAAGAAGGTCTCGACCACACGCCAGAGCGCCGCCCGACTGGCCGCGTCTTGGCCCTCGGTGGGCTCGTAGACGTACCGTTTGCCCTCCGCCGTGTGGCGGAGGTGGCCCTTGGTCTCCAGGGTGGTGATGAGCGCGCGCACCGTGGAGTAGGTGGGCGGATCCTCAAGCTCGGCCCGCACCTCGCCGACGGTGGCGCGGCCGACGCGGTGGAGGATGTCCATGATCTGCCGTTCGCGGCGAGAGAGGGGGTCAGTCATGCGAGATTTATAGCACACTGCGCGCGGCGAGGGGAGAGTGTGCGGTCAGGATCGCCGGGGAGTGTCTCCTGCGGCGCCCCGCGCAAGGGCTGAGGTGCCCTCCTGGGCTCGACGTCTGCTCGGTGGCGATCGGCTTGAGCCGCGTCGCCGAGCTGCAAGACGGCGTCGCCAAGCCCGCCCGCCGGAGAGGCCCTGCGAGCTGAGGACCGTGTATGCTCAACACCATGCACCCACGGCGCCTCCTGACCCTCACCGTCGCCCTGGCCCTCACGATGGGGTGCGCGGGTCGCAAAGAGACGCCCCGCGAGACCGCGCACGAGCACACGCCCGAGGACAGCGGACGCTCCGGCGAGACCGGCGAGACCGGCGATCGGGACAGTCAAGACACCTCGCTGGACACGGCCACCGACACAGCGCCGATGGACTGGGCCTGCGCCCTCGACCTGCCCCTCGCAGACACCGCGGGCGGAGGCCGCCGCGTGAGGCTCACCGTTCCCAACACGACGCGCGCGATGGGGGTGACCCTCGGCGGGGTCCCGCTCACAGACCTCCTCGTCGAGGACACCACCCACGTCTCGGGCGTGCCCGGGGCCCACGAGGCGGGGGTGGTGGACGTCGTGCTGCTCCGCGAGGGGCTGCCGGAGCGGCGCTGTGTCGCCGCCTTTGAGTACTGGACGCCCGCGCAGATCGTGGGCGTCGAGGTCTACCTCGACGCGGACAAGGGGGTGACCGACGCGGGCGGCGGCGCGGTGAGCGCCTGGCTCGACCAGAGCCCGAGGGGCCACGAGTTTGAACAGTCCAACGCCGCGAGCCAGCCGACCCACGTCGAGGGCGTGTTCGGCGGCCTCTCGGCGCTTCGTTTCACCCCCGACGAGCACCTCAGGCTGGACGCGCCCCTGGACCTGAGCGCCCAAGGGTCGTCGATCTTCGCCGTGGCGGCCTGGACCTCCACCGACGCCGAGGCCACGGGCAGCCCGGGCAACGTGCCCTTGACCCTCGTGGGCGACAACACCGGCGCCTATGGCGCGTTCGGCGCCTCGGCGGGCGCCATCGTGAGCAACCACTACGTTGGCGGCTCGGTCGTGGTGCAGCGCGGCGAGGGCTTCAACGACGGCCAAGTGCGGCTCATCGGCGCGGCCTATGACACCGAGGTCGTCGTGAAGCTCTTCGTGGGCAACAACCAGGTGGGCCTCGACGAGGGCTCCGCGGCCTTGATCGGCGCCAACAGTGTAGACTCCATCGGCGCTGGGCACCCGGGCGCTGACGGGTGGGACGGGGACGTCGGCGCCGTGGTCATCGTGTCGGGTGTCATCGGCGTAGAGGATCGCACCAAGCTCGATCTCTGGGCGCAGCAGCGCTTCGGCACGCCCGCCTCGGCGCCCCTCGACGCCTGGAGCCGGGAGACCCTCGGCGAGCTGCCGACCTCGCCGCAGGAGTGGTATCCCCGCGACGGCGCGCAGCTCGTGGCGCTCGCCTCGGGGCGCGTGCTGATGATCGGCGGCTGGAGCCCCTACGATCCTTGGGGCGACCGCACCACGAACGAGGTCTGGGCCAGCGACGACCAAGGCCTGACCTGGGAGCTCCTGCTGGCCCACGACCCCAACCCGCCCACGAGCGGCCCCGGCGCACGTTTTCCGCCGGGCCACACCGTCGGGGTGACCGTCTGGGACGGCCACGCCGTCGTCATCGGCACCGATCCCAACGCGCCGCCGTATCTGGGCGAGGTCTGGCACGAGTCGGACGACGGCGCGACCTGGACCCGGGTGGCCACCGACGCCCCCAGCGCGGGCCGCTGCCTGTTCATGTTGGGCGCCCTCGGCGACGACCTGCTCTTGATGGGCGGACAGACGAGCCTGTACGACGCCAGCTCGGGCCTCTCCGATGTCTGGCGCTCCAGCGACGGCGGCGTGACCTGGGAGGCGCTTGGCGACGCGCCTTGGGCGCCACGCGGCATGGTCTACCGCCCCGTCGAGCACAACGGTCAGCTCTTCATCGTCGGCGGCGGCCTGTACGATGGCGTCGACGCCGTGGCGTACAACGGCGTGTACGCCTTCGACGGCAGCGCCTGGACCGAGATTCTGCCCGACGGCCACGGGCTCTTCGAGGCGAGCTACTACAACGCCCTCGCCAGCGCCAGCGGTCGGCTGTGGCTGTTCAACGGCTTCACCGGCGTCGAGGAGCTCAACCGGGCGCTGTTCTCCGACGACGGCGGGGTGAGCTGGGATGAGCTGCCCGGCGGCAGCGGCGGCGACGTGTCCCACGCCGACGCCGTCGTGGGCCTGTCCGACCGCGCGCTGCGCGTCTCCGGCAACCTCAGCGAGCGCAAGGTCTACGCCTTCGTGAAGGGCGAGTGAGGCGCTGAGCGGCCGAAGCCGCGGCCCACCCCTCGGCAGCCCCGGCGGGTCCGGGCGAGCCTGATCGTGCCTGGGCCCCGACGAGGCCGCCCCGAAGGATCCCGGCGCGACGTCCTTGACGCCCCTCGTCCGCTGAGGTAATACCCCGATAGGTTAATTAACCAACCGGTGAATAAGTGCAGACCGACACCCTGAGCCTCACCTTCGCCGCCCTCGCGCACCCCGCTCGCCGCGCCATGCTCGCGCGCCTCGGCCAAGGTCAGGCCACGGTGCAGGAGCTGTCGGCGCCGCTTCGCCTGAGCGGCCCCGCCGTGACCAAACACCTCAAGGTCTTGGAGCGCAGCGGCCTCATCACCCGCACCCGCGACGCCCAGTGGCGACCTTGCCAGCTCGACACCACGCCGATGGTCGAGGCCGGCGACTGGATCGCCGAGCTCCGCGCCCAGACCGAGCTTCGCCTCGACCGGCTGGAGTCCTACCTGGCCCAGCTCCAGGCCCCACCCC
>JBEAVX010000054.1:0-15027 GCA_041160755.1 Pseudomonadota bacterium | reverse complement strand
GGCCGTCATCGACGACCCCGTCGCAGTCCTCATCGACAAAGTCGCAGGTCTCGGTGCCGTCGGGGCTCACCGCCGCGTCGGCGTCGTCGCAGTCGTCGCGGTTGTCGACGCTGCCCGAGGGCGCCTCACAGGCGAGGCTCGCCGCCCCGGCGCCATAGCCGTCGCTGTCGTTGTCGGCGTACCACGAGTCCTTGCTGGCGCTGGAGGTCGAGGTGTCCGCGTCGTCGATGAGGGTGTCGCAGTCGTTGTCGATCCCGTCGCAGATCTCCGTGGCCCGGTGGCTCACCGTCGGATCGGCGTCGTCACAGTCGCGGCTGTTGGCGATGTAGCCGCTCGGCCGATCACAGGCCAAGGTCTTCACCGAGGCGTCGCCGGAGCTGTCGCCGTCCGCGTCGGCGTACCAGCTAGACGCCGTAGACGTGTCCAGAGAGCTGTCCGCGTCGTCGGTGAGCCCGTCGCAGTCGTTGTCGGCGTCATCACAGACCTCGCTCGCCGCGGGGTTCACCGCGACGTCGCCGTCATCACAGTCGCCGTCCGTCGCCGAGGTGCCCGCCGGGGCCTCACAGGCCAAAGCGCCCGTGGCGGTGTCGCCAAACCCGTCGCCGTCGCCGTCGGTGTACCAGGTGGACGCGGTGCCCAGGTCCAACGAGTCGTCGTCGCCGTCGATGAGCGCATCACAGTCGTTGTCCAGGCCGTCGCAGACCTCGCTGGCGTCGGGGTTGATCGCGCCGACTGTGTCGTCACAGTCCCCCGCGCCCTCGGTGTAGCCCGCCGGGGTGCTGCAGGCCTCGGTGGTGAAGTCGGGGTCGCCCCAGGTGTCGGCGTCGGCGTCGCGGTAATAGGTCGTCGTCACGCCCTCGTCTACGACGGCGTCACAGTTGTTGTCTCGCTCGTCACAGACCTCCTCCGCGCCGGGGAAGCTGTTGACGTCGCCGTCGTCACACTCCTCGCAGGCCGCGAACCCGTCGCCGTCGCCGTCGTTGTAGCCGACGCTTCCGTCACAGTTGTAGTCGTTGGGATCGGCGCAGTCGGCCTCTTCAGCGGCGGGGTTGTACGCGGCGTCCGCGTCATCACAGTCGCCGCCCAGGCTGCTCGTGCCCTCGGGCGCGTCGCAGGCCTCGATCGGGGCGCCGTCGTCGCCGTAGCCGTCGCCGTCGGCGTCGGTGTAGAAGGTGCCGAGCACGCCCTCGTCCACCTCCCCGTCGCAGTTGTTGTCCACGCCGTCACACAGCTCGACGGCGTCGGGGTAACTCGACGGGTCGTCGTCGTCGCAGTCCTCAGAGGCCGGCACACCGTCACCGTCGCGGTCTTCGTCAGGCGCGCCGGTGTCGTCGCCGCCCGTGTCATCTCCGCCGGTGTCATCGGCGGCGGTGTCCTCACCGGAGTCCGAGCCGACGATCGGCGCGCTGTCGTCGCCGACCTCGCCGTCCTTGTTGTCGCAGGCGAAGAGGATGAGCGTGAGCAGGGCGAAGGAGGGGGAGCGCAGCATTGGTGGGCCTCGTCTTTGGCGGCAGGGGGGCCCTCTCAGCATAGCTGTCTTCCCCGCGCGCCGTAGGCTGGCGTCGGCGATGGCTACATCAGCGTCAAGAGCGCCGTCAGCAAGATCTCGCGCCACCCGTCCATTCTTGAGAGAACCCAGAACTTAATGGTCAAGATCAACGGTTTCTGAGCTAACTTCAGCACAACCTACCGAAGGAGCACCCCATGCCTACTCCCCCTCTTCGGCGCCGCCTCGCCCGACTCCGCCTGCCCAGCGCGCCCACCCGGCGCCCCTCGGGCCTCACGCTGCTGTCTGTCGCCAGCTTGGCCCTCATCACCCTGGCCCCCGGCGTGGCCCGCGCCGAAGGCAGCACCCAGCTCGGCGTCACCCAGCAGCTCCAGGCCATCGAGGGCGGCACGAGCTACAACCAGTTCTACGTCGATATCCTCGACTACACCAAAGAGAAGATCAAGTGGACCGGCACGGGGAGCCTCTACATCTACAGCTCCGCGGGCACCTACCTCACCACGCTCACGTCCACCCGCAGCTACACCCCCACCGCGAACGGCACCTACATCCTCTTGATGTCGTCGAACCAGACGAGCACCTGGGACGTTGAGGTCACCGGCCAGATCGACAGCGGCTATGGTCGCCTCTGGTCGTATTATTGGCACATCAACACCGGCTCGTTCACCGACGCTTACTCCTTCACCGGCAGCGTCTACGCCTTGGTGAACAACGCGAGCACCGGGGACAGCGCGGTCATCGAGATGAAGACCGACGGCCTCTCGGGTTTTGACTACTACATCCTCGCGAACAGCCTCGGCGTCGACGGCGCCAACGGTCGCTCCGTAGACTCTAGCCTCGGCTACAGCGTCAGCGTCGAGCACCCCGTCTACCTGCGCCCGCCCTCGGTCGCGACCTACAGCTTCACCTCCCCGGCCATCTCCCTCGCCGAGTTCAGCGGCGGCGCGGAGGAGTGCTCGACGGTCGCCCCGGGCTACAGCACCGGCGAGTTCAGGTTCACTAGCTCCACCGACGGCACCGGCCACATCATCTGTGACCTCAACGGCGACGGCGACTACGACCTCACCTCAGACGACGACCTCCACCTCGTCTTCAGCGTCTTCTCCGGCGACAACAACACCACCTGGGACGGCACCGACAACGCCGGGAACAACGTCGCGGACGGCACCTACAACTGTATCGGCATGGTGACGGTCGGCGAGTTTCACTACATCGGCCTCGACATTGAGACGAGCTACTCCGGCTTCCGTCTGTTCAGCCTCGACGCCTCGCTGAACCGCACCGGCATGACGATGTACTGGAACGACGCCGACGTGCAGGCCAACGACGTGCTGATGCCCAGCGGCGCCTACGGCCTGGAGAGCTCCGGCGGCGGCATCAAGAGCGGCAACTACACCGACGCCGTGAGCCCCAACGTCAACGCCCGCTCGTGGGGCGCGTTCAAGACCTCCACCTCCACGGGCTACCTGTCCAAAGGCGACTACGCCTTCATGGACACCTACGCGTTCGTGGACTCCGACATCTCCTCGGTGTTCACCGTCTCCGTCGTCAGCGCCACCCTCGACACCGACAGCGACGGCGTGCTCGACGTCGATGAGGAGTGTGAGCACGGCACCGACGTCAACGACGCCGACACCGACAACGACGGGCTGGGCGACGGCGACGAGCTCGACACCGGGACCGACCCCCTGGACACCGACACCGACGGCGACGGCCTCACCGACGGCGAAGAGGTCAACACCATCGGCTCCGACCCCCTGGACACCGACACCGACGGCGACGGCCTCGATGACGCCGAGGAGGTCAACGTCGAGGGCACCGATCCGACCGACGCCGACACCGACGGCGACGGCCTCGACGACGGCGATGAGGTCGACACCTACGGCTCAGATCCCAACGACACCGACACAGACAACGACGGCCTCGACGACGGCGACGAGGTCAACACCTATGGCACCGACCCCAACGACACGGACAGCGACAACGACAAGCTGACGGACGGCGATGAGGTCAACACCTATGGCACCGACCCCAACGACAAAGACTCCGACGATGACACCCTCTCCGACTACCAGGAGGTCATCACCACGGGCACGGATCCCAACGACAAAGACTCCGACGACGACGGCCTCAACGACGGCAAAGAGGTCAACACCTACGGCACCGATCCCAACGACGCCGACACAGACGGCGACAGCCTCGACGACGGGGATGAGGTCAACACCACCAAGACCGACCCCAACGACATCGACACCGACGGCGACGGCTTAGACGACGGCGAAGAGGTCAACACCACCAAGACCGACCCCAATGACGCCGACACAGACGGCGACGGCCTCGACGACGGCGAAGAGGTGACCACCACCGGCACCGACCCCCTCGACGCCGACACAGACGGCGACGGCCTCAACGACGGCGACGAGCTCAACACCGCGGGCACCGACCCAACGGACGCGGACACCGATGACGACGGCCTCAGCGACGGCGAGGAGGTCAACGACATCGGCACGGACCCCTTAAACACCGACTCCGACAGCGACGGCCTCACCGACGGCGACGAGGTCGATGACATCGGCTCCGACCCGCTGGACCGCGACACGGACGGCGACGGCCTCATCGACGGCGACGAGGTCAACACCACGAAGACCGATCCCCTCGTCGCCGACACCGACGGCGATGGCCTCGACGACGGTGAAGAGGTCACCACCACCAACACCGACCCCCTCGACGCCGACACCGACGGCGACAGCCTCAGCGACGGCGACGAGGTCAACGACCACGGCACGGATCCCCTCGACACCGACACCGACGATGACGGCCTCACCGACGGCGACGAGGTCAACACCACCGGCACCGACCCCACCGACGACGACACCGACGACGACCGCCTCACCGACGGTGACGAGGTCAACACCACCGGCACGGATCCCCTCGACTCGGACACCGACGACGGCGGCCGCCTGGACGGCGAAGAGACCACCATCGACGGCACCGACCCGTTTGACGCCTCGGACGACCTGCTCGACACCGACAACGACGGCATCACCGACTTCGATGAGGAGGTCCTCGGCACCGATCCCGACGCCGAAGACACCGACGGCGACGGGCTCTCTGACGGTGAGGAGGTCTACGACTACGGCTCGGATCCCAACGACGCCGACACCGCCGGCGACGGCCTCACCGACGGCGAAGAGGCCAACGACCTCGGCACCGACCCCACCCTCGACGACACCGACGGCGACGGCTTGGGCGACGCCGAAGAGATCGACACCACCGGCACCGACCCGACGAGCACCGACACCGACGGCGATGGCCTCACCGACGGCGAAGAGGTCAACACCACCGGCACCGACCCCCTCAGCGCGGACACCGACGAAGACGGGCTCACCGACGGCGAAGAGGTCAACACCACCGGCACGGACCCCAACGACGCCGACAGCGACGACGGCGGCCGCACAGACGGCGACGAGATCCTCTACGACGGCACAGACCCGAACGATCCGTCGGACGACCTCTCCGATCTCGACGGCGACGGCCTCATCGACGCGGACGAGGCCGAGCTGGGCACCGACCCCGCGGACGCTGACAGCGACGATGACGGCCTGACCGACGGCGAGGAGGTGCGCACCACGGGCACCGATCCCCTCGACGCCGACAGCGACAACGGCGGGCGCACAGACGGCGAGGAGGTGCTCTACGACGGCACCGATCCCCTGGATCCCTCGGACGACCTGAGCGACAGCGACGACGACGGGCTCTCTGACTTCGCCGAGAGCGAGCTGGGCACAGACCCCCTCGACGCGGACTCGGACGACGACGGGCTCAGCGACGGCGACGAGGTCAACACCTACGGCACCGACCCCCTGGACACCGACAGCGACGACGGCGGCCGCACCGACGGCGAGGAGGTGCTCGATGACGGCACCGACCCGCTCAACCCCGTTGACGAGGCCATCGACAGCGACGCGGACGGCCTCACCGACGGCGAGGAGGGTGTGCTCGGCACCGACCCCGCGGACGCGGACACCGACGATGACGGCCTCACCGACGGCGAGGAGGTGAACGACTATGACACCGACCCGCTCAACGAAGACACCGACGGCGGCGGCACCCCCGACGGTCAAGAGATCGAGGACGGCACCGACCCCCTCGACGAGGCCGATGACCTCGAAGCCGACGACGAGGACATCCTCGACGGCACCTACAAGGGCGGCAACGGCCTGAGCTGCGCGACGGCTGAAGGCGCGCCCCAGGCGGCGGGTGGGCTCTTGGCCACCCTGCTCGCCCTGGTCGGTCTCCGTCGGCGGCGCTGAGCCGCTGACGGTGCGCCTCAAACGCTGACACCGCACCCAGAACCCTGACGCCCGGCGGAACGCACCCCGCCGGGCCCAGGCACCCCGGCGGCCCCCTCCGTTCGTGGGGAGGGCCGCCGAGCGCGCGCGCCTCAGCTCCGACGACGGCGCAGCAAGAGCCCCGCCAGGAGCCCGAGGCCCATGAGCCCCTGGGGCGCGTCCTCGGTCGTCGAACAGTCGCAGCCGCCGCCGCCCTTCACGTCGCCTGTGTCGAGGCCCGTGTCGCTCCCGTCGTCGATGGGCGTGCAGTCCTCGTTGAGCCCGTCCGCGCCGGGGAAGCTCTCGGCGTCCTCATCGTCACAGTCGGTCTCGAACCCGTACCCGTCACCGTCCAGATCGTCATCGACGGTGGACTCGTCACAGTCGTTGTCTACGCCGTCGTAGGGCGTCTCCTCATTGCCGGGGAAGCTCGTCGCGTCGTCGTCGTCGCAGTCCTCGGACGTGATGACCCCGTCGCCGTCGAGGTCGTCGTCGGTGGTGGTCTCGTCGCAGTCGTTGTTCACGCCGTCGTAGGGGATCTCGTCTGCGCCGGGGTTCACCGTCGCGTCGTTGTCGTCACAGTCCTCCGCGAGGGTGTACCCGTCGCCGTCGAGGTCGTCGTCGGCGGTCGTGTCGTCACAGTCGTTGTTCAGGCCGTCGTACACGGTCTCGGCGGCGTCCGGGTTCACCGCCGCGTCGCTGTCGTCGCAGTCCTCGGCGAGCACGAAGCCGTCGCCGTCGAGATCATCATCGACGCTGCCCTCGTCGCAGTCGTTGTTCACGCCGTCATACGGGGTCTCCTCGGCGCCCGGGTTCACCGTGGCGTCCTCATCGTCGCAGTCCTCGGCGGCGATGAAGCCGTCGCCGTCGAGGTCATCGTCTAGGCTCCCGTCGTCACAGTCGTTGTTGACGCCATCATAAGGCGTCTCGACGGCGTCGGGGTTCACCGCCGCGTCGGTGTCGTCGCAGTCCTCGGCCAACACGAACCCGTCGCCGTCAAGGTCATCGTCGGGGGTAGACTCATCACAGTCGTTGTTGACGCCGTCATAGGCGGTCTCCGAGGCGCCGGGAGAGACCGCGCCGTCACCATCGTCACAGTCCGACACGATCCCGTAGCCGTCGCCGTCGAGGTCATCGTCGGCGGTGCTGGGGTCGCAGTCGTTGTCGATGCCGTCGTAGGAGGCCTCTACGGCGTCCGGGGAGACGCTGGAGTCGTCGTCATCACAGTCCGGCGCGCAGGCCTCGGCCAAGGTGGGGTCGCCGTAGCCGTCACCGTCCATGTCGGTGCAGTCATCACACACGTCCCCCAGCCCGTCGCCGTCCACGTCCTCTTGCAGCGGGTTCACCTCGGCGTCGCAGTTGTCGCAGTCATCGCCGATGTAGTCCAGATCCGCGTCCGCGGACTGGGTGCCGCTGAGGCTCTCGCACCAGTCCAGCGGGCCGCTGGTGGGGGTGATCGCCGCGTGGGTCACCAAGAAGGCGTCGATCCAGCCGTAGTACCCCAAGGCCAGGCCTCCGGCGCCCCGGTCGCTCGCCGCGCCGATGTAGTTGACCACGGCGGAGTCCGAGGCGCCGATCTGCCCGGTCACGCCGGTCTCGGAGTCGATGAGCGTGACGTTCCCGTCTGTGTCACGCACATAGAGGCTGATGGTGTTCGACGAGCGCACGATGCTCACCTCCAGCCACTCGTCTGTGGTGAGGTAGCCCATCGTTCCCGAGCTTGTCCAGACCTGGGGGGTGCCGCCGCCGTGCCAGTACACCCACAGCCCGCGCCCGGAGCTGTCTACGTCGTTGAGATCGATGTCAAAGTTCGCGACGCTGCTGCCACGGCCAAAGAAGCCGGTGATGTGCATTCGTTCGGCGTATTTTCCGAAGCTCGACGGGCGCACCAGGCCCGGAGACCGCATCCAGAAGGTCACCGTGAAGTCCGCGCCCGCGACGAAGACCAGATCGGCGCTCGCCGGGAACGACAAGGCGCTGCCCCCGTCAAACCACGCCGCGTAGCCGCCCGCCGGGGAGGGCGTGCTCGTGTCGAGGCTCACCCCGGCGCCGGTGATGCTGGCCTCGGTGAAGGTGGCCGAGCTCAAGGTGTGGCCCACCGGGGAGGTGTCGGCGTAGGGGTTCGTGGGGTCGTCGAACTCAAGGCGCAGCACCTCCTGGGCGGAGGCGTTGGGGCTGAGCATCAGGGTGAGCAGGGTGAGCGTCATGCTGGCCTCGGGGGTGTTCAGGGATTCGCTGTGCCTAAGGTAGCGTCATCTCTGGCCGTTCGTGGACCGCATCACAGGAAGACTTGCGAAGCCCATGACCTCGGGGATATCCTGAGGGCGCCTGGAGGAGACGACGATGATCCTGAGCCGCTGAGCGCCCACCGACGAGGAGGCACGGTCTCCGTGCGCGGTCGTGTGGGTGTGGTCCATCCTCGATGATGTTCCCTTCTCACCACCGAGCGTCTCATGCGATCTGTTCAGTATCACGTCGCGATCACCACCTCTGGCCTCATCGCCGAGCCCGACGGCGGCGTCGGGTGTTTTGAGCGCACGCCCCCGGGCGAGCACCTCGACGACTACCTCCAGTCCCTCCGCGCCTACGACACCGTCCTCATGGGCCGCGGCACCTACGAGTTTGGCCTCAAGCTCGGCGTCGCCGACCCCTACCCTTGGGCGCGCTGCCTCGTGTTCTCGCGGAGCCTGCCGCCGGATCCCGCCGGGAAGGTCCAGATTCTCCCCGACGATCCCGTCCCGGTGGTCCGGGCGCTCCGCGAGGAGGAGGGCGGGCCGATCTACCTCTGCGGCGGCGGCGCCTTGGCCTCGACCCTGCTCAACGCCGGGCTCGTCGACGCGCTGATCCTCAAGGTGAACCCGGTGCTGTTGGGCGCGGGCGTCGGCCTGGCCCCAGGGCTCCTCGCCGCCCAGACGCTCACCCTGATCTCGGTGAAGCCTTACGCCTCGGGGGTGGTGCGCCTGCACTACGAGGTCGACCGGGGGCCCTCGGGACCGGCGGAGATCCGCTGAGCGGCGCGGCGAGGGGGTGAGCGGCGCGCCTTCGTCGCGGCGCCTGTGTCAGGATGCGCTTAGACCCACCACAGGACGTACACCGGAATGCCGCTCTCCCCTCCCCTTCTGCTCAGGACGCTGTCGCTCCCCCTCCTCGCCTGCACCCTCGCAGGGTGTAAGGGGGGCGACACCACAGACGACACCGCCGCGCTCACCGACGACTGCTGGCAGGCCGGTCTGTTCACCGTGCGCACCGCCGACCCGGCCAACAGCGACTACCCCGACCCGAGCGTCACCGCGGGCTGCACCGAGTCAACCCTCGTGGTGGAGTCAAACGGCATCCCTGACTATGAGTTTGTGCCGATCACGCCCAACGAGATGCAGGCCCAAGACTTTCTGTGGGAGATCACGCTCAGCCCGGTCTTGGACGATGCGCCCACAGAGCTGCCGCTCCTGGCGACGGTCGGGTTCACGCTCAGCGGGCTCCCTATACAGACGCCCAACGAGGCGGAGATGCCCGATCCCTACGGTGACCCTGTCTACAACGGCATCCTCGACTTCTGTTATGGGCACATCGGCGGCAACAACGACTACCACCTGCACGCGCTGCTCACCGAGTGCATCACGTCCCTCGCCGCAGACGGCGAGCCCTCACCGATCCTCGGGTTCGCGCTCGACGGCTTCCCGATCTACGGGCCCAACGGCTGTCTCGACGAGGACTGCGCCGAGATCGCCACCTTCACCTCGGGCTGGGTGCAGACCGGCGACCCCAGCACGTATGCCTGGGACAACTACGCCTTCACCGAGGACGACGATGTGTTGACCTTGGACCAATGCAACGGTCGGGTGCAGCCCGATGGCAGCTACGGCTATCACGCCACCTCCAACTTCCCGTATGTGTTGGGTTGCAGCATGGGCACCGAGGGCCTCGGCACGACCGACGGCGATGACGGCGGCGGCGGAGGCGGCGGTGGGGTCGCGGACTGTGACGACGTAGACGCGGGGATGCCCTGCTGCGGCGATGACGTCTGCGACGGTCCCGAGACCGCCGACAACTGCCCGGCGGACTGCGCGGGATGATCCCGCTCTGGCTCTTCTTGGCCTGCGAGACCCCCGCGGAGGTCGTCGCCGAGGACGAATCCCAGGGCCCGACCCTCGTCGGGGTCACCTGGGCGCTGGCGTGGCGCCTCGGCGCGGTGACCGTCGACGGGGACGGGCTCACCCTGCCGTCGGAGGACGGCGACACGCTCACCGTCACCCAAGGCAGCCTCGGCGACATCGGCCTCTCGCTCATCCCCTGCGAGGAGGCCGACTCCGGCCTCGCCGGGCTCGGGCTCATCCGCGCCGCCTACGCCGGGCACGGCGCCACCTTAGACAGCTCCACCTGGAGCGCGGGCCAGGTGGAGCAGCTCACCGCCCCCGAGCCGATCGTGCTGGGCACGGCGCTGTTTGAGCCCACCCGCTACTGTGGCGTACACTACGCCGTCGCGCCCGCGGGCCAGGCCTGGGCAGGCGCGAGCGACGAGGCCACGGGCAAGACCCTGCGCCTCGTCGGCGGCTTCGGGGACGCCGCGCCCAGCGCGCTCGCCGAGACGAACTACGCGCACGGGGCGATCCTCGATCTGCGCCCCGCCGCCGAGGCCCTGGACCCGCTCCAAGCCCACGACCTCACCGTGACCATCACCCGTGACTTAGAGGCGCTGCTGGGCGCGGTCACACCCAACACAGACCCCCACGACAACGCCTGGGCGGCCCTGGGGCAGATGATGGACACGATCTCTCTGAGCCTGACGCCCACCGACGAGTGAGCCGGGCTGGCTCACGTCGCCTAGGCCGGCTCGGAGAAGGTGACGTCGAGGACGAGGGTGTTCTCCGGCTGGTGAACGGCGTGAAACCGGACCGTGCCCCGAAGCCCAGCGAGCTCCCCTGTGGCGGAGAGGATCTCCCCGCCGCCGATGGCCGCGCCGTCGCGCCACGCGCCGTTGTTCAGCCAGAAGATGGTGCCCTCGCGGCCGTTGAGACGCCCGACAAACCGCTCAACACCGACAAAGGGCACCGCGCCTTCGGGGGTGTAGAGGCACTGGTACCGCAGGGTGGACTCGCCCTCTAAGGCGCCGGTGTAGCGGTACCGAACCTCGGCTTGTTTGAGCGTGTGTCCGTCGTCGTACACGGTGACGGGGACCTCATCCCAGGCGACGTGGCTGAACTTGGCCTCGATCTGCATACAGACTCCTCATTCGGACGCCAGAGGAGGGCGTCGTGCGGCCTCCCATAAGCGGCCCCGCCCGAGGCCGCTTGAACAAACACGACAGCCCGCCGCGCGCCCGCTCAGGAGGCCAAGGTGTAGACCGTCACCGGCTGGGCCCGGCCCTTCACGGTCACGGTCTCGACGAGCCGAACGGCCTGGCTGTCGCCGAGGTGCTCCACACAGCTCTTGCTGAGCAGCACCCGCACGCCGAGGTCGCGGGTGAGGCCCTCGATGCGGGAGCAGAGGTTCACCGTGTCGCCGATGACGGTGTACTCCATACGCTCCGGGATGCCGATGTTCCCGGCCACGACCTCGCCGGTGTGAACGCCGATCCCCAGCTCGACGGGCAGCCCGCCCGCCGCGACCCGCTGGGCGTTGAGGCGGTCCAACGCGGCGCTCATCTGCACCGCGCAGCGCACCGCGGCCTGGGCGTCTAGCTCGGGGCTCCCTGACGACACCGGCACCCCAAACAGCGCCATGATCGCGTCGCCGATGTACTTATCGACGACGCCACCACCGTCGAGCACACAGGTGACCATCGCGCCGAGATACTCGTTGAGGAGCGCGACGACCTCCTCTGGCGCGAGCTCCTCGCTGAGCCGGGTGAAGCCGCGAATGTCGGCGAAGAGCACCGTCGCCGTCGTGCGTTGGCCGCCCAACGGCACCCGCCCCGAGAGGATCTCATCGGCGACCTGCCGGGTGACGTACCGACCGAAGATCTCCCGAATGCGCTCCCGCTGCTGGAGCCCCTCGACCATCTCGTTGAAGTGGGTCGCCAGGGCGCCGAAGGTGTCGACGCCAAACACGCGGGCCCGCACGTCGAGGCGCCCCTCGCTCACCTCCCGCATCCGGCTCTCAAGCTGCCCGGCGGGAAACCCGACGGTGCGGCCGATGAGCGAGGCGATGAGCAGCCCGTTGAACAGATGCACCCCAGCGACGAGCAGCAGCATCCCTTCAGTGGTCAGCGCGCTGGCCCCCATCAGCACGAGGATCGCCGGGAGCGCGACACCCAACACAAACGAGAGCAGGCCGATGTGAAAGATCATCCGCTCCAGACGCAGCGGCGGCAGGCGATCCAGTCGGGCGCTGGGCAAGAGCAGGCCGCAGAGCCCGATCGTGTGCAACACCAAGAACCGATACCGCACCGCGAGCGGGACGTTCGTGATGACGAACACAGACCCCGCGAGGACATGCAGCCACACGTCCCAGCCGCGCGCCCCGGCGAGGCCCAGCCAGACGGCGACGCCCACACAGGACACGATCGCCTGCACCGTCGCCGCGTGGCTCAGCGGCCGGTACAAGGTCAAGGCGACGGCGATGTCCTGGGCGGGGAGCTCCTCGGGGGTCACCCCACGCTTGAGCTCGTCGTGAAGGCGCTGCCAACGCTCGCCCAACACCCACGCCCAGCCTCCGGCGACGGCCGTGTACGCGGCGAGCCCACCGAACAGCGCGGCCCAAGGCACCGGCGCCGGGACTCCCAGACGGGAGCTCCACACCGAGGCCATGTACAACACGACGATGAGCCCCAAGAACAGGTGCACACCGAGCACGTCCCCCGCCACGAAGCGCCGATTCGGGACCTCGCTCGGCACCGCGAGCAGCTTCTGCATCCGCGAAGGGTTGGGATCCCAGGGCTCCACAGGGCGCTCAGGTTTGGAGGGAGATCGGCTCGGGGGGCTCGCCAGTATAGCCCGTCGGCGCCGGCTTCGTCGCTCAGGGGGCGTAGAGGCGCCGAACCGCGTCAATCTCTCCGATCTTCTGATAGAAGAGGCTCCAATCATCCGCGCTGTGGATGGCTCCCCAGATCGCCTCGACCTCCTCGATGAGCAAGGTACAAGGCCGAGCTCCGGCGAGGTAGTCGCAACCCAGTCGGCCTGGGTGGAGGGGCTCGTAGCCCTCCAAGGCCCGGCGCCAGGCGGCCAAGGACTCCGGGCGGTAGAGCCGACGCTCGGGGCTCGCCGACGCGCGGCCCTCGGCGGCGAGGCCACCATACCAGTCGAAGAGCAGGCGCTCGAAGCCGATGGGGTTGTCGGACCACACCGCCGAGGCCACACGAACGAGCGCGGCGTCTCGGGCGTCCCCGAGCGAGCGGACGCCCAGGCGTCTCAAGAGGCGGCGACGCACCGCCGCGCCGTACCACGCGGAGAAGCCGGAGAGCCGCTCCTCCCGAGGGCGCCCACCGTCCAAGGGCGCGAGGGCCTCGGCGAGCCGCCGAAGCCCCCACAAGACCGCGCCGGGCTGCCGACCATAGGCGTAGAGCCCCGTCTCATCAAAATACGCCGCGGTGAACGCCGGGTCACACTGGGGCAGAAAACGCCAGGGACCATAATCGAAGCTCTCGCCGCTGACGTTGAGGTTGTCGGTGTTGAGCACACCATGCACAAACCCCGAGGTCATCCAGGCCGCGGCGGTCTCCGCCAAGGACCGGGCCACGGCCTCCAAGAACGCGCCGGGCAGGTCGTTCGTGTCGCCGAGCTGGGGGTGGTAGAGCCGCGCGGCGTGCTCCAAGAGGCGCCCCAACCCCACACGGTCGCCCAAGGCGTCGAGGCGCTGAAAGCTCCCGATCCGGATGTGCCCATGAGACAGCCGCACCATGACCCCTGCGCGGGTCGGCGAGGGCTCGTCATACCGCACGAGGGACTCGCCGGTCTCGATCAGGGAGAGGATCTTGCAGGTCTCGACCCCGTGGGCCTCCAAGAGCGAGGCCGCGAGCACCTCCCGCACGCCGCCCTGCAAGGTGAGCCGACCGTCTCCGCCCCGCGACCAGGGCGTCTCCCCGCTGCCTTTGGTGCCCAGATCGAGGAGCTTGTCGTCGTCCGCCGCCCGGAGCTGGGCGTACAAGAACCCGCGTCCATCGCCCAGATCGCGGTTGTAGTGCCGAAACTGGTGGCCGTGGTAACGCAGGGCCAAGGGCGCAGGGAGGTTCTGGGGCAGCGGCTCAAACCGCCCCAAAAACGCCACCCACTCCTCGTCGCTCAGCGCATCCAGGCCGACGCGGGCGGCGTGGACCTGATCTCTGTGTCGAATCTTGAGCTGGGGGAACGCCGCTGGGCTCACCTCGTCGGCGATGAAGTCGGCGAGCTGGAGGAGCTGGGGGTCGGGCCGATACCGCGCGGTGACCGGCATCAGGGGTGCGTGATGTTGACGATGGTGTTTGGCTTCACGAACCGTTTGGTGACGGTCTCTCCGTCGGGCCAGGTGACCGTGACGATGATCCGTTTGCTCGCGCCGACCCCGAACACCCCAGCGAGGTTGCCGTTGGAGCGCCAGCCTGGCGACGGGTTCGAGAGCCGGGTCTGCTTCGCGGCCGCGTCGGGGGCGACGGTGACCACGGCCGAGAGGGACCGCGCCTTGCCGCCCTCGTCAAACACGCGCACCTCCACCCACTGCCCACCCCCGCCGGGGTTCTGCCAAGACACGGCTTCTCCGGCGAGGGTCTTGGTGTGGTGTCCATTGAACACGATCGCGTCGCCGTAGCGGTCGCCGTTGAGGTCCGTCACGACGCCGACGTGGCCCTCCAGGGGCGCCTCCTCGGGGGGCGTCGCCCACGCGGGCGACAGCACAAACTGCCCGCCCCCTTGGTTGTCGAGCAAAAAGTCCGGGCCGTTGGTGACGTCGCCAGGGCTGAAGCCGGTGACGAGGAGCAGATCGAGGTCCCCGTCGAGGTCGCGGTCGAAGGGGAGCACACCCTCGGTGTTGTAGCCCTGAATCTCCGGCGGCAGCGAGTACGGCGCGGGCCGAAACGCCCCGGTGCCGTCGTTGAGGAGCAGCACGTCCCCGACGTCTAGCTCCTTCTTCACGGGGTCGATGTCGGCGGTGATGAGCTTGGGCACGCCGTCGGAGTCTTTACACGCCAAGCCCACGAACAGCCCGCCCTGAAGGCCGACGGCCTCGATGTGCAACAGACGCTGCTCGACGTCTACCCAGCCGAACAGCCCCACGTCCCCC
>JBEAVX010000051.1:0-2989 GCA_041160755.1 Pseudomonadota bacterium | reverse complement strand
CCCCAAGGCCTGTCCCCCGCACAGCGCCCCGCGCTCCCCTTTGCGCCTTGGCGTCTTTGCGCGCCATTCACCCCGCCGCGCGTCGCCGCTGAGGGCCGAGGCCGGGATACACGCCCACCGCGACTCGGCTGTGGCGCGCAAAGACGCAAAGCCCCCAAGCCCGTCCTGGGCGCCCTAACGCGACATGGAGCCCCATCCCCAAGGCCCGCTGAGGGCCTGTCGGCAGGCACATGCTGCTCTGCGTTCGGGTCAACGTACACCCTGAGCGTCGAACGCTGCGCCCCCGGCGCTCAGGCCTACGCCCAGCGTCTACGACCATCACCATCGGGCCGCTTCGACCGGATCCAGCGCGCGCCGTCGAGCGCCAAACGGCGAGCAGCTCGTCACTTCAAGGAGTTACTCTCCCGGCGTGATGCTTCACCTCCTCCACGCCACCATTGATCTCGACGGCCACAAGGTCACCCGCAGCGACGGCGCCGACTCGCTCACCCAGCTTGAGGTGGACGCGCTGCGGTATCTGGCGGCGCGGCGGGGCACGACCGTCTCTCGGGAGCGCCTGGAGCGGGACGTGTGGGGGTATCAGCCCGGGGCGCGCTCCGAGGCCGTGCCCGTGGCGATGCGGCGGCTGCGCTCGAAGCTCGGCGCTGAAGGCCTGATCACCGTGCGCGGCGTCGGCTGGCGGCTCGGCGAGGCGCCCGTAGACGCGGCGGATCTCACCCTTCGCGCCGCCCCCGTGGCCAAGGTGGCCGTCTCGGCGACGCCGTTCGTGGGCCGCGAGGCGCTCTTGGCCGAGATCAACGCCCGCTTTGAGGGCGGCTGGCGCGTGGTCACCCTGCGCGGCCCCGCCGGGGTCGGCAAGACCCGCGCCGCCCTGGAGGCCGCCCGCGCCTGGGCCGGGGAGCTCCTGCCGCTCTCCGTCGATCGCCTCACGCCCTCGCCCGACGCCTGGCCGACCCTGCTCGCCGACCTGCTCGCCTTGTCCACCGCTAGCCCCGCCGGGCTCCACCACGCGCTGGCCGCCAAGACCGCGCCGCTGCTGGTGATCGACGGCGCTGAAGCCGCCCTGGAGGTGGTCGCCGAGGGCCTCGCCGCCACCCTCGCCGCCGCGCCGGGCCTGCGGGCCTTGGTGAGCAGCCGGGCGCCCTTGGGGCTCAACGAAGAGGCCGTCTTGGAGGTCGCGCCGTTTGGGCCCGAGCTCGCCCGCCGGTTTTTTGTCGAGCGGCTGCGCGCCCATCACCCCGCGCCGGACGCCGAGGCCGAGGCCATCGACGCCGTGGTCGCGCTCTTGGACGGCCTGCCCGCCGCCTTGGAGCTCTACGCCGCCCGGGGCGGTCTGGGCGTGGCGCCGCTGCTGCGTGAGCTGCGCGCCGGGGTGCAAGATCAGCGCCTCGACGCCCGCCTCCAGCGGAGCTGGGACGCCTTGCCCGAGGCCGAGCGCGCGGTGCTGCTCGCCTGCTCGGCCTTTGTGGGGCCGTTCCCCCTCGCCGCCGCCCAGGCCGCCGCCGGGGCGCGGGCGGAGTCTTTGGCCCCCCTGCGCGCCGCGTCGTTGCTCCAGCTCGACACCCGGGGCGAGCTGCACCTCTTGGCCACTCTGCGCCGCTTCTGTGAGGCCCAGCCCGGCGTGGGCGCGGCGCGGCTCCCCGCCTGGCGCTGGCTCGTGGCCCAGGCCGAGGCCCAGGCCGCGCGCCTGCCGACAGCCCCCGCCGCCGCGCTCCAGGCCCTTCGCGAGCTGCGCCCCCACCTCGGCGCCTTGGTGCAGACCGGCCCACCCGAGCTCGCCGCCCGCGCCGGGGCCGCCACCTGCGCGGCCTTGGCGCTCACCGGGCCCACGTCTTTACGCCGCACAATCCACGACGCCTTAGACCCCGACGCCGCGCCCCCGGCCCAGCGCCGCCGCCTGATCCTCGACCGTGTGCGCACCCGCCGGCTGTTGGGCGCGCCCATCGCCGAGCTGCTCCCCACCTTAGACGGCCTCGACGGCGCCCAGGTCGCGCTCTTGCGCGGGGAGCTGGCCATCGGCGTGGTGAACCTTGAGGGCGCCTTGGCCGCCTTCGCCCAGGCCGTCGCCCAGGCCGAGGCTGAAGGGGACATCGAGACCCGGCTGCTGGCGCTGATGGCCCGCAGCGGCTCCTTGGGCCTCTTGGAGCGGCGCCCCCGCGCCGAGGTGCTGGCCGATCTCACCCTCGCCCGCGCGCTGTGTGTGGAGCACGGCCTCCAGCTTCACAAGGCCGAGCTAGAGCGTGTCTGCGGCGTCGTCGCCCAGCACCAGCACGCCTTGCCCGAGGCCCGCGCCTGCTTTGCCCGAGCGCTCGTCGAGGCCGAGGCCGCCGGGCTCTCTCGCCCCATCGGCAACCTCTGGAGCTGTCTCGGCGACACCTGGATGCACGACGATCCCGCACAGTCCGTCCTCTGTTTCCACCGCGCCGCCGAGCACGCCACGGCCCGAGGCGACACGGCCATGCTCGCCGTGTTTCTGGTCAACGTCGCGATCTCGGCCCTGCTCGCCGACCAGCACGCCCTCGTGCTGAAGACCTTGAACGAGGCGCCGCCGAGCCCAAGCCCCCTCATCAACCAGCTCAACCACCTCGTCCGAGGCGCCTGGCTCGCCGCCGCCGGCGAGACCTTAGACGCCGAGGTCCAGTTCGCCGCCGTAGACCCCACCCTCGTCGGCCGCCCATTCAGCGCCCAGGCCGCCCAGCACGGCGCCCTGCTCATCCGGGCCTTCGCCGCCGAGGGGCACCTCGTCGGTCTGCGTGAGGATCCCGCCGCCCACGCCCCGCCCCTGCGCGCCTTGTTGATGGCCGCTGCGGCCGAACGAAAGCCCGAGGCGAGCACGCTGTTGGACTGTCTGTTGGTGCGGATGGAGCGGGGGTTGGCGGGGGTGGGGTGAGGGTGCGCTCTTCCCGCGTATTCATCTGACTCCTCAAATATCTGACCAACGTTTTGCGAGCGAGCCAAGCCCACCAAACCAGAAATGTGGAACAATGTT
>JBEAVX010000543.1:0-6638 GCA_041160755.1 Pseudomonadota bacterium | reverse complement strand
GCGGGCTTCGGGGGCTCGGCGGGCTGGGAACATCCGGTCAAGAAGGCGAACAGCGCGAGCTGCAGGATCATGGTGGGTCTCCGGGGGCTGGTCAGGGCGTAGACGACTTTAACCACAAGTTTAGACTCAGTCTAATCGAGCGGCTGAAGATCGGGAACAGGGGGATGATAGTGCAGACCCGTGTGGATCATGCGAGCCCGCGCTTCAATCTCTTGGGGGCTCGGGCGCCCGCCAAACACCCCGTGGATCATCGCCACGCCGTACACGCCCGCCGCGCAGAGCGCCGTCGCCTCGGCGGGTCCGACGCCGCCCAAGGCGAAGACGGGGGCGGCGAGCTGGGCCTGGGCGAGCCCCAGCGCGCGGACGCCGAGGGTGGGCCGGGTGTCGTCGGGCTTGGAGCCTGATCGAAAGGCCGGAGACAGGGTGACGTAGACCGCCCCGGCGGCGACGGCGGCCTGGGCGCCCGCGACGCTGTGGCAAGACTGGCCCCAAGGCACCCCCGCTGGGGCCTCTTCGCCGTCACGAAGGTGAACGCCGAGCCCGAGGGCCTGGGCGACCTCGACCGCCCCCGCCGAGCGTGTGTGGAGGATCAGCCCAGGCAGCCACCGCGACAGCTCGCGGGCCACGGCCATGAGCCCCTCGCCGCCGAGCCAAGGCTCCCGGAGCAGGAGCTGGTCCACCCCCGCCCCGGCGAGCGCCTCGGCGGCGGCGATGAGCCCCTCCGCGTCGAGGCCCTCCCCAGGCGTGATCGGCAGGAGGCGCTGCATCGGGCGCCCATGAGGCGCGCCCCGCCCGGTCGTCACCCTTCACCGCCGGGGCGCTTCACCGAGAGCATCATGTCCATCGGGCTCGACGCGCTGGCGTGCAGGCGCTTGGGGATACGCCCGGCCTCATACGCCAGCCGCCCCGCCTCGACCGCCAGACGCATCGCCGTGGCCATCTTCACCGAGTCTTTGGCCCCGGAGACCGCCGTGTTGAGCAGCACACCATCGGCGCCGAGCTCCATCGCGATGGCCGCGTCTGAAGCCGTGCCGACCCCGGCGTCGACGATCACCGGCACCTGGGCGCGCTCTAGAATGAGCGCGAGGTTGTGGGGGTTGCGGATGCCCAAGCCCGAGCCGATGGGGGCGCCCAGGGGCATCACGGCGGCGCAGCCGATGTCCTCCAGCTTCTGGCAGAGCACGGGATCATCGGTGCAGTACGGCAGCACCGTGAAGCCCTCGTTCACCAAGACCCGCGCGGCCTCTAAGGTGCCCTCGGAGTCGGGGTAGAGCGTGCGTGGATCCCCGATGACCTCTAGCTTGAGCAGGTCGGTCTCCAAAAGCTCCCGGGCCAGGCGGGCGGTGATGATCGCCTCCTCCGCCGTAAAACAGCCCGCGGTGTTGGGGAGGAGCAGGATGTCCTCGCGGTTGATGAAGTCGAGGATGCTCTGCTCGCGGGTGCCCAGGTCTACGCGGCGCACGGCGACGGTGGCCATCCGCGCCCCAGACGCGAGGTGGCAGGCGCGCATCTCCTCAAAGCTGCGGTACTTGCCGGTGCCGATGATGAGGCGAGACTGAAGGGTGTACTTGCCGATGGTGAGCATCTGAGGCCTCCAAGCGCGCCTCCCTATCGCGGCGTTCGAGCGCGCGCCGCGCAAGCTCCTCCCTGACGCGGACTACCCAAGCCCGGGCCGGTCTCGCAGAGCCCGTCCCCTTCTTGACAGTCGGTGCTTATGGGATAGCCCCGAACCCACAACCCGACAGACCACCCCTCGGAGGCACCCATGGCCCAGCAGCTCCCCGCGCTCCCCTACGCCTACAACGCCCTTGAGCCCCACATCGACGAGCAGACCGTCCGCCTGCACCACGACATCCACCACAACGGCTACGTCGTCGGCCTGAACACCACGCTGGACAAGCTCGCCAAGGCCCGCGAGACCGGCGACCACGCCGCCGTCCCCGGGCTCATGAAGGATCTCGCCTTCCACAGCTCCGGTCACGTCCTGCACACCCGCTACTGGGAGAGCATGGCCCCCGACGCGGGCGGCGAGCCCACGGGCGCGCTGGCCGACCAGATCGTGAAGGACTTCGGCTCCTTCGCGGCGTTCAAGGCCCAGTTCACCGCCGCCACCGTCGGCGTGAAGGGCTCGGGCTGGGGCGTGCTCGCCTGGAGCCGCGACTACCAGAGCCTGCAGATCGTCGCCCCCGAACAACACCAGAACCTCGCCGACTGGGGCTCTACGCCCCTGCTCGTCTGCGACGTCTGGGAGCACGCCTACTACCTCAAGTACCAGAACAAGCGCGCCGCTTACGTCGAGTCGTTCTGGAACCTCGCCAACTGGGACGGCGCCGCCGCCCGCTTCGGGGCCGCGAAGGGCTGATCCCCAACGGCGCTGGGGGCGGCGGGCTCACCCCCCCGTCCCTGCGCTACACTGGTCGCTATGCCCGTGCTTCTCCTCATCGCCGCGCTCGCTGGCTGCGGCGCGAAGTCCCATTGCGAAGATCGCGCCGACGATGGGGACTGCGACGGCGTCCCTGACGCCGCGGATCTCTGCGGCGCCACGGTCCTGGGGCCCGTAGACCGCCAAGGCTGCGCCGACAACGAGCGCGCGGGCTGCGTCGTGCTCGCCGAGACGCCCGAGGACGGCGACCGGGTGAAGGACGCGGCGTTGGCCCGGTGGAGCGGCACCTGCGACGTGTACCTGCTCCAGGTCAGCGACGACCCCGACTTCCCGCCCGGCGCCACACGCACCGTCGCCCGCACGACGGGCGTGTCCGCGACGCTCACGCCCAGCGCCGCTGAGGAGGGCTACTGGCGGGTTCAGGGTGGGGTGCGCGGCGAGACGGCCTCGTTCTCGACGCCCCCACGCAAGATCCGGTGGCGCTGATGGCCCCGATCTTCACCCTCCTCGGCCTGCTCAGCGGCGTCGCCCACGCGCAGGAGGACGACAACGGCCCCTGCGTTGATCTCGGCGTGCTCTACGAGGACGTCACCGAGGCCAGCGGCGCGGTCGCCTACGGCAACTCCTTGGGCGTGTCGATGAACGACATCGACGGCGACGGCGACGTCGATCTCTACGTCGCCAGCGGCCCCTCCCGGGTCGAGAACGCCGTGTGGTACTCCGGCGAGAGCCTGCTCTACCTCAACGACGGCGACCTCACCTTCACCGAGGTGGGCGCGCTCTGGGGTGTGGATGATCAGTGTGAGGACCGCGCGCCGATGTTCGGCGACCTCGACAACGACGGCCTGCACGATCTCTACGTCACCGTGAACGGCCGCAACCTCTACCTGCACAACACCGGCCAGGGGCGCTTTGAGGACCTGACCTTTGAGGCGGGCGCGGCGGGGCACGGCGGCTGGGGCCACCAAGGCTTCTTGTTCGACTACGACCACGATGGCTTCCTGGACGTGTTCTTCACCAACGGTCCCGAGGACGGATCCGGCGAGAACACGCTCCTGCGAAACCAAGGCGACGGCACCTTCGCCGACGCCACGGACGAGGCCGGCGTCGCCGGGGATCCTTCGGGCAAAGGCGCCTGCGTGCTCGACGCCGACCTCGACGGCTGGCCCGACATCTTCGTGCCGACAGGCCGCGAGTTCGGCAACCACCTGTACATGAACCAAGGCGACGGGAGCTTCCGCGACGAGGCCCACGGGCGCGGCGTCGGCGATCCCGAGCAGCGCTTTGGTGTCGGCACGGTCTGCGAAGACTTCGACAACGACGGCGACCCCGACATCCTCTTGGTCACCCACGACAAGGTCTGGACCGGCAACCAGCTCTTCCGCAACGACGGCGGCGCGTTCGTAGACGTCGGCCCGGCCTCGGGCCTCGCCGAGTGGCTCGACGGACACGGCTTAGGCGCCGCGGACATCAACCTCGACGGCCTGCTCGACGTGGTGATGTCGGGCATCAAGACCCAGCCCTACGTCTTCTTGAACCAGGGCGGGATGCGGTTTGAGCGGGCGTGTGACGGCGCCGGGATTCAGCAGACCGAAGGGGTCACCTGGGCGGTGGTCGGCGGCGACATGACCAACGACGGATACCCCGAGGTGCTCATCTCCAACGGCCTCGGGCGACGGCCTCGGGCGAACGCCCTGTTTCGGCACCTGGGCGGCGACGCGCACTTCCTCACCGTCGAGGTCCAGGGCGTGAGCCACAACCCCTCGGCCTTGGGCGCCAAGGTCGAGGCGCGGATCGGCGAGACCGTGCTCACCCGCTGGGTCGGCGCGTGGTCGTCGTTCGACTCTCAGGGCCCGCTGGCGATCACCTTCGGCTTGGGCGATAACACCGTCGTAGACGAGCTCACGGTGACCTTCACCAACGGCGTCGTGCAGACGATGACCCAGATCGCCGCCGACCAGGCCCTCGTGGTCGCTGAGGAGGTCAGCCGCCCCGACGCCGACCACGACGGCGTCCCCGACGAGTGGGATCTCTGCCCCGCCACGCGCCTCGGGCAGCTTCATGACGCCGACGGCTGCGCCGCCGGACAGCGCGCGGGCCTGCCCTTGGGCCTCGTCTCCCCCGAACAAGACGCCGTGCTCACCGTGCCGCCGACCTTCCGCTGGGAGGGCGAGTTTGTCTCCGCCGTGGTCCAGGTGTCCACCGACGGCACCTTCGGCGCGGCGAGCCGCTTTGACTTCGGGCCCTATGACCTCGGCGGCGCGCTCTTGACCGACGCCGACTGGGCGGCGCTCTTGGAGGAGAGCGACGGCTCCCGGGCCTTGTTGTGGCGGGTCGTGGCCGTCGGCGAGAACGGCGAGACGGCGGTGACAGCGCCCCGGCGCTTCTATGCGTCTCAGCCTACAGAGGTCGTCAGCATCCCCTTCGGCGCGAACCTGTTCGTGCCCGCGCACATCGTCATCCCCCTGGGCACGACGGTCACCTGGTGGAACGACCCGGTCTCGGCGGGCAACCTCCAGGCCGAGCCCCACGACATTCAGCTCATCGACTCCACGGGCCTCATCCTCTCGCCCATGGCCGAGCTCAACGCCGCCGGGGTGTTCACCTGGACCTTCGACACCGTCGGCCAGTACCACTACCTCTGCCAGCGCCACAGCGGGCCGGGCTGGTCGGGGGACATGCCGATGGAGAGCGGCGGGCTCCTGCGCGCCGATGGCCCCTTCCGCTGCATGGCGGGCACGGTGACCGTCCGATGAGCCCCTTCCTCCTGCTCTTTGGGGCCGTTGGCCTCAGCCGCGCTGGGGCGCTCGACGCCTTGCCTTCGCTCAGCGGGCCCGGGGTCGGCCAAGGCCCCACCGTGGCGATCCCCGCCGGAGACCTCAACGGGGACGGCCTCGGGGACCTCGTCGTGGGGGTGCCTGGGGATGACGGCGGCGCGGGGCACGAGTCCGGCGCGGTCTACCTCGTCTTGGATGTGGCGTCCCTCGCGCCGTTCACGCCGCTGACCGAGGTGGGGGTGCCCCTGCGCGGAGAGACCGCCCAGGCCTACGCGGGCTCCGATCTCGCCGCCTTAGGGGACACCAACGGCGACGGCCTCGACGACGTCGCCATCGGCGCGCCCGAGGCGTCTATCGACGGCAAGCCGGCGGTGGGCAAGGTCTATGTGCTCTCGGGCGGCGACGCGCCCTCCGTCGAGACGAGCCTGGGTGAGCTGCCCTACGTCCACGGCGTCGAGGAGTGGGGCCGCCTCGGCGCGCGGGTCTACACGACCGGCGACGTGAACAGCGACGGCCGCGCCGACCTCGCCGTCGGCGCCCCCTACCCCACCCCCAGCGGCGACCTCGGGGTCGGCTACGCGGCGCTGATGCTCACCCCCGAGGGCGGCTTCTCGGGGACCACCCGGGTCAACGTCGAGTACAGCCCATCGGGCACCCCGGAGACGACGGCGGATGAGGTGTGGCTGGTCTTTGACTCCGGCACCCTGTTTGGCCGCGCGCTCGCCGTGCTGCCCGACGTGAACGGGGACGCCCGCCCGGAGTGGCTCATCGCCGCGCCAGGCGTCGGCGCCCGGGACGAGGTTCCGCCGCCGCCCGCCGACACCGGCCGTTATGGCGGCGCAGGCGGCGTCAACGGCCACAGCACGGGCTCGGTCTACCTCTTCGCCGGGCGCACCCGCACCGAGCGTCAAGACGCGCCCTTCGTCACCGCGGAGGACGCCCTGGGCGAGATCTCCGGCGTCGGCTTTGAGGAGCTGGCCTGGGTGATCGTGCCGACGCCCAGCGGCGGGGCGCTGTTGGCGGCGCCGGAGTCCGAGCGGGTGTACCACTTCACCACGCTCACCGGCAGCCAGACGAGCGACGACGCCGTCGGTGTGCTGCGGGGCTTCGACACCCAGCTCACGGGCTGGGGCCTCGCGCTGTGGGACGACGCGGAGCCCGCCGTGCTGCTCTCCGAGCCTGGGCATCTCGGCGGCGTCGGGCGCGTGGCGCTCTTGCCGCTGCCTGTCGGGGAGATGAGCGCCCAAGACGACGCCATCGGCCTCCTCGACGGCTGCCAGCCCGAGGGCCTCGCCGGGGCCTCGGTGCGCGCGGCGTCCTTCCCCGATCCGCGCGGTGACGATCGCCCCTGGGCCGTGATCACCGCCCCTCGGGCCAGCGCACGCGCCTGGCAAGACGGCCTCGTGTACATCTTGCCCGCAGACACCGACGCCTGGGACGCCGCCTGCGGTGAGGTGCTCTACCCCGAGGTAGAGGAC
>JBEAVX010000520.1:0-4303 GCA_041160755.1 Pseudomonadota bacterium | reverse complement strand
TGGACGCGGCGGCGGCGGCGGCGGCCTGGCCCCGGGCGGCGTTGAGCTCGGTGAGCAGCGCCTCGGCGTCCTCCACCGACAAGGCCGAGAGCAGGCCCTCGGTGGAGCTGTCCCCGGCGGTCTCGATGCGCACCTCCACCAGCCCCGAGGCCCGGTGGAACAGGTTGCGCACCAAAGAGACGTTCTGGATGCGGTCCGGGGCCAAGGTGCGGGCCTGGCGGTTCAGCAAGCCCTGGCGGATCTCCAGGCGCCCGCCGCTCACGCGGTAGCGGAGCGTGAACAGGTGCACGAGGGTCGAGAGCGCGCCGGGCACGAGGATGAACATCAAGAACAGGGCGTCTTCAGGGCGTGGCGCCACGGCTCCGCGGCCAAAGAGCCAGGCCAAGAGCAGCGGCCAATACCCAAAGAGGATCCCAAAGGTGCGCGGGATCAGGTTCACCAGGAGCGAGGCCGGGTGCAGGCCGCGCCACGGGGTCTCGGCGTCGACGGGCGCGGCGGGGTCTTCGGGCGCCTCGGGCTCGTCCAGGTGAAGGGCGGCGACGGTGGGCTCAAAGTCCTCGACCCGGGCGCGCGGGGCGACGGGGCTCATCACCGTCTCGTCGTCGGGGTGCGGACCGGCGGGCAGGCGCGGGCGCTCTTCAGTGGGGGTGTCGAGGCTGAACAGGCCCGAGGACTCCAGGTGGCCCTCGCTGTGCGCCTCGTGGTGGCCCTCGCGGTGGTGCTCGGTGCGCTCAAACTCCAGCGCTTCGAGGAGCCCGCCCCGAAGCACCTCGGTGCGCTCGTCGTCGGCGTCGTCGGGGGGCGCCCGGTTAGACGCCATCGTCTCCCCCGCGCCGGGCCAGCTCGTCGCGGATCGCCTCGGCCTCGGCGGTGGGCAGGCCCGGGATCGAGCCGTCGGCGGACATGCCCGCGGCGGTGTAGACGGCCACGGTGGAGAGCCCAAACAGGCGCTCGATGGGGCCCTGGTGGGTGTCGACGTGCTGAATGCGGCGCAGGGGGATGGACGAGCGGCGGCGGAAGAGCACGCCGCGCTGCACGAGCAGGTCGTGCTCACGCACCTCAAAGCCGAAGCGGTCGAAGTCAAGGGCGGGCCAGAGCAGGCTCAAGACGAGCAGCATCAAGGCCAAGGAGGCGCCGATGAGCACGCCGACGCGCCAGTCCGAGCCCTGGGCGGCGAGCACGCCCAAGCCGACGCAGAGCGGGCCCCAGAAGAAGAACATCCGGGACATCGCCTGGGCGCGCCAGAGCCAGATCACGCGGGGGTCAAGGCGGCGGAGCTCCATAGGCGCATCGTAACCCAGGCGACCCTTGGTTGAGCGGGAGGATCAGCCGCGCCCGCAGTCGCGGCGGAAGCGGCAGCGGGCGCAGCGCTCGTCACCCTCGGGCAACATCGGGTAGCCCGACTCCGGGGCGACGTTGCGCTCGCGGTCGCTGAGCCCGGCGCGCATGGCCTCGGCGGAGCGCGCGACAAAGTCCCGGCTCTGGGCCACAAACTCGGCGTTGATCGGGTGCGCGGTGTGGGTGTTGTGCCGCAGGTTGACGTGAAGCGCCTGGACCTTCTCCACCGGCACGCCCCGGAGCTGCACGGCGTAGATCCCGTAGATGCCGAGCTGCTGGGCGATGGCCGCGTCGTCGTGGTCGCGGCCCGTCTTCCAGTCCACGATCACCACGCCGCCGTCGTTGCCCAACATGAGCGCGTCGAGCTTCACCCACACCGGCACGCCCTCGATCGGCACCGAGCGCAGGATCTCCACCTCCAGGATGCGCTCGGGCACGTCCATCATGCGGCGGAAGACCGGGTGCCCGAAGAGGTTGTGGATCTGGCGCTCAATCTCGGCGAGCTCGGCCTCCCAGTCGGGCTCGGGCTCGGCGTAGAAGTGCTCTTGGAATCCCGGCTGCTTCTTGGGGTTCTCCCGGTATCGACCGGCCTGGGAGTCGGCGATGTCGCGGCGGGCGCGCTCCAGCCCGAGCTCAACGGCGCGCTCGACCCAAGGTTTTTCGCCCTGAAGCAAGGCGTTGAGGGCCTGCTCGGCCACATCATGCACCACCGTCCCCGTCCACATCGCCGTCGAGGTGAGGTTCTTCATCATGTAGAGCGCTCGGGCGCGCTCGTTGGCCCCGCGCCCCCAGCCGCCCCAGGATCCGTAGTAGCTCAGCCAGTATTTGCGGAGACACTCCGAGAACATGCCGTGGCGGCTGTAGCTCCAGGAGAACGTGTTGGCTAACTCACCCATAAGATCCTCTGCCCGCAGCAGACCATCGTAGCACCTCGCCTCGTCAAAGGGTTACTAGCCTTGTCTCGGAGGAGCCTATGCTTCGCACGTCCGCTCTGGTGTCCTGCGCCCTCATCCTCGCCGGGCTCGTCGTCGGCCTGCTGATCCGCCAGGACGCCAACGCCCAAGACACCGCGCCTCGGGTGGAGCTGACCTGCCGCCACTTTGAGGTCGAGCCCGGCCGTGACGGCGGGAGCTTCAACACCGGCGACGGCACCACGGAGATCGGCCAGTGGGCGCGCGGCAAAGAGGCCGAGGGCTGGCGGGTGTCGAGCACGGACTTCGAGATGGGCGTGAAGTCCAACGGCTTCCCCATCGCGTACACTCAGGTCTGCCTGTCCCGCACACGCTGAGGCGCCTCCTCACCGCCGCGCGGAATCTTCGCCGAGGTCGTCCCCAGGATGCGGAGCCCCTCGCTGATCCCAGCCCTCGCGCTGCTCTGCGGCGGGCTCGCGCTGTTTGTGGCCTTGGGGCCGCTGGGTGGGGCGCCGCACCTCACCGATGAGGTCGCCTACACGCTCCAGGCGCGCCTCTTCGCCGCCGGGCAGCGGGTCGGGCCGCCGACGGACGTGCCGGGGATGCTGCTCTACCCGTTCTGGGTGAGCGCGCCGTCGTCGTACGCGGTGTTCCCGCCGGGCTGGCCGATGCTGTTGGCGGTGGGGGAGGGCGTCGGCCTCAGCGCATGGGTGAACCCGCTGTTGGCGATGGCCTTGCCGCCGCTCATCTGGCGGCTGGGCCAGGAGTGGGCGGACGAGGACACCGCGCGCCTCGCGGCGGCGATCATGGCCTGCTCGCCGGGGCTCTTGCTCCTCGCCGGGAGCCGCATGGCCCACACCTCCACCCTGGTCGGGCTCCTGCTCGCCTTGGTGATCGTCGCCCGGGGTCGGGACCTGGCCTGGGTGTGGGGCCTCGGCGGCCTGGGCCTGGGTTATGCGCTCCTCGCGCGGCCCTTCGACGGCGTGGTCTTGGGCGGGGGGATCCTCGCCGCGGGGCTGTGGCGCGCGCCGGGTGGAACGTCGCGGGCGCTGTGGCTCCTCGGCCCCATGATCGCGGCGGGGCTCACCCTCTGGGACAACCAGTCCCTCACCGGCCACGCCTTCACCTTCCCGGTGAACCCTTGGTATGACGCCTGGGTGGCCGACACCGGCCGAGCGCCGGGCTGCAACCGCCTGGGCTTTGGCCCGGAGATCGGCTGTCACCCCACCTTGGGCGGCCTCGGGCACAGCCCAGAGAAGGCCGCGCGGATCGCGGGGGCGGCGATTCTGCGCCTGGATCGCCTGCTCTTGGGCTGGCCGGGCCTGGGCCTCGTCGGGATCTTGGGGGCGTGGCGGCTGCGGCCTCGCTGGGTGAGCGCGCTCGCCGTGGCGCTCGTCGTCGGGGGCTACGCGCTCTATTGGAGCCCGGGCCTCGCCTATGGCGCGCGGTTTTATCACCCGCTGTACGCGCTCTTGCCCCTGTGGATGGCGGCGGGGCTCCGCGCGCTCTTGCCCGGACGATGGCCGTGGGTCGCGCCGATCGTGGCCGTGTTTGGCCTCGTCCCCGTCGTCCGGGACCTCAACGCCGAGCCCTACTGGTGTGTGGACGGGGGCTTGGGCCAGCTCTTGCGCCAGCAGGGGATCACCGAGGGCGTCGTGTTTTTGCAGGCCCGGGGCCGCCGGGAGGTGTCGTGGCCGGCCTTGGGCGTCGAGGCCTTCGCCTGCGAGCCGATGTTAGAGTCTGGCGACGGCCTCTGGCTCAACGACCCCAACCACCCTCAGGGCGGCCTGCAGCTTCGCCACGCCTTGCCCGACGCCGCGCAGACCGAGGCGTATCTGAAGGCGCACCATCCTGGCGAAGCGGCGTATCTTGTGCAACATGACGTCGCGACGGACACCCGCCGCCTGCTGCGCCTGACCCCGTGAGCGCCCCGAGGCCCCCGTGTCGAGCCCCTCGCCGATGAGCACTCTGAGCCGCCTGACCGGCCTGCTTCACCCCGAGGCCAGCCTTCGGATCGGCGCCGACGCCGCGCGCAGCGGCCGGGTCTCCCGAGG
>JBEAVX010000043.1:0-7709 GCA_041160755.1 Pseudomonadota bacterium | reverse complement strand
GGGCGGCAGCGTCAACGGCGGCGCCAGCCTGCACCCGCTCATCGGCGGCTCCGGCGGCGGCGGCGGGGACGGCCTCATCACCGGCACCTACTATGCCGACTACGCCGGCGGCGGCGGCGGCGGCGGCGGCGGCGCGCTCTTGCTCTACGCGGCGGGCCTGCTCGACCTCACCGGCACGATCCGCGCCGATGGGGGGGACGGCGGCGACTCCGACGGCGCGTCCGACGCCTGCTCCGGCGGCGGCGGCGGCTCCGGCGGCGCGATTCACCTCGCCTCGCCGCTGCTCTCGGTCACCGGCGCGCTCTCGGTGAGCGGCGGCAGCCGAGGGGAGAACTCGGGCTACAACGACGAAGGCGGCCACGGCGGCGAGGGCCGGGTGCGGGTCGATGGTGATCTCGCGCCGGCGCTGGGCGCCGGGCCCACGGGCCAGAAGGGCAGCACCCACGAGGGCTGCGCCGTCACCGACGTGACCGGGGCGCTCGTGAGCACCAGCTCCCCCGGCGGCTGCGATTATGTCGTCGTAGACAGCGCCGGGGCCGAGGTCGACAGCGGCGTGCTCATCACCGACGGCACCTTGGACCTCACGGCGCTGCTCTACGCCGAGGCCAGCGGCGATCTGTTCGTCGTGCTCAGCGCCTCGGACGTCCCCTCCCCCGCCGGGATCGGCCGGGTGCGGGACGGCGACGCAGACGGCGTGAGCACCGACGACGACAACTGCCCAGACGCCGAGAACGCCGACCAGGCCGACCTCGACCTCGACGGGCTCGGCGACGCCTGCGACGACGACACCGACGACGACGGGCTGAGCGACGACGACGAGGCGATCTACGGCAGCGACCCCCGCGTCGATGACACCGACGGCGACGGCCTGAACGACGCCGAGGAGGTGTTTGAGTACGGCACCGACCCCACCGACGATGACACCGACAGCGACGGCTTAGACGACCTCACCGAGCTGTTTGAGAGCGGGACCGACCCCAACGACGACGACACCGACGATGACGGTCTCAGCGACGGTGATGAGCTGGTGCTCTACGACACCGACCCGCTGGACGACGACACCGACGACGACGACCTCAGCGACTTCGAGGAGGTCGTGCTCACCGGCACCGACCCCAACGACGCTGACACCGACGACGACGGCCTCAGCGACGGCGACGAGGTGACGACCCACGGCACAGACCCGAACGATCTCGACACCGACGATGACGGCCTCGGCGACGGCGACGAGCTCAACACCACCGGCACCGACCCCAACGACGCCGACTCCGACGAGGACCGCCTCAACGACGGCGACGAGGTGAACAGCTACGGCACCGACCCCAACGACGCCGACACCGACGATGGCGGACGCATCGACGGCGACGAGGTGCTGACCGACGACACCGACCCCTTGGACCGCGCCGACGACCTCAGCGACCGCGACGGCGACGGCCTCACCGACTACGCCGAGGAGAACCTGCACGGCACGGATCCCGACGATCCAGACAGCGACGACGACGGCCTCAACGACGGCGACGAGCTGGACCGCACGACCGACCCCCTCGACGGCGACAGCGACGATGACGGCCTCATCGACGGCGACGAGGTGAACACCACCAACACCGACCCGCTCAACCCTGACACCGACGGCGACGCGCTGACGGACGGTGACGAGCTGTCTGGCGGCACGGACCCGCTCCTCGTCGACACCGACAGCGACGGCCTCAGCGACGGCGACGAGGTGAACACCACCAACACCGACCCGCTCAACCCTGACACCGACGGCGACTCGCTGACGGACGGCGACGAGGTCAACACCCACAGCACCGACCCGCTGAGCGCCGACACCGACGCCGGCGGCGTCCCGGACGGCGAGGAGGTCACCCGTGGCACCGACCCCCTGAACCCGGACGACGACCTCGACGGCGGCGAGCCCATCGACACCGGCTCGGTGAAGGGCGGCGGCGGCTGCGACTGCGCCACGAGCGAGGCGCCGCCGATGGGCCTCGGCGCCGCCCTCGCGGCCTTGCTCACGTTTGTGGGCCTCAGCCGCCGTCGCCGCTGAGACCCAGGCGTCTGTCTGCGTTGAGGTCTACACGGGCCTCAGCGCAGGTAGATCTCCATCACGTTGATGCCCTCGTAGTTGCCCGCGTCATCGTCGGCGATGGCGGAGCCCGAGGGGCAGGCCGTGGCGTCGGTGTTGCCGTACAGGTCCGCCGTGGTGTCGAGGTAGTTCGCCATGGGGTGCGTGTCGCCGCTCCAGTACGGACCCTTGTAGGTGGGGCAGGTCGTGCAGCACGAGTTGTAGAACCAGGGCACGCCGTTGCGGGACGTGACGCAGGTCGTGGCCTTGCCGCTGTCTGTGGCCGACAAGGTCGTGTTGTTCGTGAGGTTCACCTTGGCCGTGAAGCCCGTGAGCGTCGTCGCCGTGCTGGTGATGCTCCAGGTGCCGCCTGAGCCGCTGTAGTAGAGCGGATCACAGTCGCCGCCGGAGCTGCTGTCGCGGGCGATGTTCACCACGAGCATGTCGCCGTCGCCGGTGAAGTTCGGCCAGAGCTGCCCCGCGAGGCGGTAGGCCTCTCCGGGGGTCACGTCGCCCAGGGTGGTGCCGTACCAGCTCGCGTAGGTCGTGAGCAGCAGGCTCGACTCGCTCCAGTCCCAGAGCGTCCGCTGCACCAAGGTCCAGCCGCCGCCGTCTGTGTTGAGATCACAGTACACCTCGATCTCACCCAAGGCGCCGGACACGCCGTCCGGGTCGATGGTGTACAGACCGTCATCGACCTGGCCCTCGTCCACGGCCTGCTGGCAGCTCTCGCAGAGGTCGGGATCGGCGCCGTCGCAGTCCATGTCAACGCCAGAGCAGGGCTCGTTGGCGCCGGGGTACACCGCGTCGTCCTCATCGTCACAGTCCGTGGCGTCGACGACGGTGCCCGTCGGGGCGTCACAGGCCTGACGGATCACGCTGGCGTCGCCAAACCCGTCGCCGTCCGCGTCCTCGTAGAACGGGCTCTTGCTCGCGGCGGACACGCTCGTGTCATCGTCGTCTTCGAGGCCGTCGCAGTCCTCGTCCCCGCCGCCGCAGACCTCCACGGCGCCAGGGTTCACCCCGCCGTCTCCGTCGTCGCAGTCGGTGCTGGAGCTGACGTAGCCGCCCGGCGCCTCGCAGGCCTTGGCGGTGCTGCCCGCGTCTCCGTAGCCGTCGCTGTCGGCGTCGGCGTAGAAGGTGCTGGCGTCGGTGGCGCTGGCCTCGTCCACCACACCATCACAGTTGTTGTCGACCTCGTCGCACCGCTCCGAGGCGCCGGGGTTCACCGCCGC
Organism: Pseudomonadota bacterium; assembly: GCA_041160755.1. Taxonomy (GTDB): domain Bacteria; phylum Myxococcota_A; class UBA796; order UBA796; family CAJQPC01; genus JADKFE01. Next base: position 4,409 of record JBEAVX010000043.1, on the reverse strand, counting down.
CGCGGCGTCGTCGCAGTCCGCGCTGTCGCTGACGTAGCCCGCAGGGGCCGCGCAGGCCGTCGTCGTGTCGCCCGCGTCGCCGTAGCTGTCGCCGTCGCCGTCGGCGTAGAAGGTGCTGGCGTCGGCGGCGGTGGCCTCGTCGGTGACGCCGTCGCAGTTGTTGTCTAGCTCGTCACACAGCTCCGTGGCGCCGGGGTTCACCGCCGCGTCGCCGTCGGCGCAGTCGGTGCTGTCGGCGACGAAGCCCGCCGGGGCGTCACAGGCTACGGTGGTGTTCGCCGCGTCGCCGTAGCCGTCGCTGTCGCCATCGGCGTAGAAGGTGCCCGCGTCCGTGGCCGTGGCCTCATCGACGACGCTGTCGCAGTTGTTGTCTTTGTCGTCGCAGACCTCGGCGGCGTCGGGGTTCACCGCCGCGTCGCCGTCGTCACACTCTTGGCAGGCCGCGAAGCCGTCGTTGTCGCCATCGGCGAAGCCTGTGGAGCCATCGCAGTTGTAGTCGTTCGGATCCTCGCAGTCGCTCTCGACGGCGGCGGGGTTGTACCGGGCGTCGCCGTCGTCGCAGTCGCCGGAGAGGGCCGCGTAGCCCTCTGGCAGCTCGCAGGCGAGCACGGCGTCCCCGGCGCCGTAGCCGTCCTGGTCACCGTCGGCGTAGAAGCTGTCTTGTACACCCTCGTCGATGGCGCCGTCACAGTTGTTGTCGAGGGCGTCACACTGCTCGGTGGCGCCAGGGTACACCGCGGCGTTGTTGTCGTCGCAGTCTGTCTCGGCGCTCACGCCGTCGCCGTCGTTGTCGACGGCCTCCCCGGAGTCGTCGCTGGAGTCGTCGGTGGAGTCGTCGGTGCCCGTGGAGTCATCGACGGGCGCGGAGTCATCCGAGGGGGCGTCGTCTTTACACGCCGTGATCAGCAGGAGCGGGAGGAGGAGGAGCGGGAGTCTTGACATGGTCACCTCGTCATGTGGTGCCCTGAATATAAGGGGCTCAGGGGCGGAGCATCGCGAAGACTTGTAGAGCTCGGTCCACGTCTTGTCGGATCACATCGAGATGAATGACCATCCTGATACGATCCGCGGCCACGGCGAAGCAGGCGATCTCGGCCTCTTGGAGGCGGTCCACGAGCCACCGGGCCTCTTTGGAGCGCAGGTAGACCATGTTCGTCTCGGGCGCCTCGGCCTCATACCCGAGGCTCATGAGGCCCTCGTAAAGATAGCTCGCGTTCTCGTGATCCTCGTCCAGCCGGGCGACGTTGTGCGTCAAGGCGTAGAGCCCCGCCGCCGCCAGATACCCCGCCTGCCGCATCCCGCCGCCGAGCATCTTGCGCACCCGCCGCGCCTTGCGGATCATGTCTCTGGGACCACACAACATCGATCCAACCGGGGCGCCGAGGCCCTTGGACAGGCAGAACGACAAGGAGCTGAGCCCCTTGGCCCGCCTGCGCAGGGGCACCCGCGAGGCCACGACGGCGTTGAACACCCGGGCGCCGTCCATGTGCACCTTGAGCCCAGCGTCTTGGGCCGCCTCACACACCGCGTCGAGGGTGGCCAGCGGCCAGACGGTGCCGCCGCCCCGGTTGCTGGTGTCCTCCACACAGACGAGCCGCGCCGGGGCGTAGTGGTCATCGGGGCCGCGCAGGACGGCGAGCAAGGTCTCGGGGCTGAACACCCCACGCTCGCCCTGGATGAGCCGGATCTGTGCGCCGCTGATCACCGCCGCGCCCCCGGCCTCGTAGTGGAACGGGTGGGCGCCGGACTCCATGATCACCTCGTCGCCGGGCTCGGTCCAGCACCGAATCGCGACCTGGTTCGCCATGGTGCCGGACGGCATGAACAGCGCGGCCTCCATGCCCGAGAGGTCGGCGGCGAGCTGCTCCAGCTCAATCACCGTAGGGTCGTCGCCGAGCACGTCGTCGCCGACGCGGGCGGCCATCATCGCCTCCAACATCGGCAGGGTGGGTCGGGTGACGGTGTCTGAGCGCAGATCGACCAGCTTCATCGGGGGCTCCGGGCAGGCGCGACGAGGGACGGCAGGTACTCCGGCGGCGGCGTGAGCCCCAAGAGCGTGAGCAAGGTGGCGCCGACGTTGGCCAAGCCCGCGTCGGGGAGCTCGGTGAGGGCCCAGCGCTGGGCCGGGTCCACCAGCACAAACGGCACGGGGTTGAGGCTGTGCGCCGTGCGCGGCACGGGCTGCCCTTGGGCGTCCAAGGTCGGGGCGCCGGTCTTCTTGTCGAGCTGGAACATCTGGTCGGCGTTGCCGTGGTCCGCCGTGACGAGGAGCACGCCGCCCGCGGCCTCGACCCCGGCGGCGAGGCGCGCCAGCTCCGCGTCCACCACCTCCATCGCCCGAATCGTCGCCTGGAGATCCCCGGTGTGCCCCACCATGTCGCCGTTCGCGTAGTTCAGCCGCACATGGTCAAACACGCCCTCCGCCAAGGCCCCGAGCGCCGCGTCGGTGATGCCCGCCGCCGACATCTCGGGGGCCTCATCAAACGGCCTGTGCGTCGATGGCACACAGACATACCGCTCAAGGGTTGAGTCGAGGAGCCCGGAGCGGTTGCCGTTAAAGAAGTAGGTGACGTGGCCAAACTTCTGGGTCTCGCTCACGGCGAAGGTGCGCAGCCCAGCGGCGACGAGGTGCTCCCCGACGGTGCCCTCAATGGCTGGGGGCTCGACGAGGTAACGCGCGGGAAGGCGCTCATCGCCATCGTACTGCATCATGCCCGCGTAGCGGATCGCCAGCGCGGCGTCTCGCTGAACAGGGCACGGCCGCCCCTCAAACGCCCGGCTGATCTGAATCGCGCGGTCGCCCCGGAAGTTGAAGAAGAGCACGCCGTCGCCCTCACGCACGGGCCCCACGGGCGCGCCGGTCGCATCGGTGATGACAAACGCCGGGAGCCACTGGTCTGTGCGCCGAGGATCTTCGGCGTACAGCGCGCCTATGGCCTCGGGCGCGGTGCGAAACGGGCGCCCCTCGCCACGAACATGGCAGTCCCAGCCGCGCTGCACCATCGGCCAGTCGGCGTCGTAGCGGTCCATGGTGATCCACATTCGCCCACCACCCGAGGCGATCTTGTAGTCCCGACCGTCTACAGACAGCTCGGCGAGCAGGGCCTCCAGGGGGGCGATAAATCGCATCGCGCTGCGCTCATCGACGTCGCGGCCGTCGGTCAAGACGTGCACCCGGACCTTCAACACCGCCTCCGCCGCCGCCTGACGCAAGAGCAGGTGCAGGTGGCGCACGTTGGAGTGCACGTTCCCGTCGCTCAAGAGCCCGATGAGGTGCAGGGTGCCGGTCTGGGTGAGCCAGCGCCAGGTCTCCCCGAACGCCGAGCCCGAGGCCAAGGCCGCGTCCACGAGGCTCGCGCCTTGTTCGTACACACGCCCCGCGCCAAGCGCGTTGTGCCCCACCTCGGAGTTGCCCATGTCGTCTTCGCTGGGCAGGCCGACGGCCGCGCCGTGGGCGCGGAGGGATCGGTGGGGACATCGATCGACCAGGCCCCGAAGCGTCGGCATCGCCGCGTGAAACACGGCGTCTCCCGCGTCATGTCGGCCGAGTCCGACGCCGTCGAGGATGCACAGGACCACGGGGCCGCTGCGGCCAGGGAAGCCAGGGAGGGGGGTGAGCATGACGACCTCTATCCTCTGCGGGGGCGCGTCGGCGGGGCGGCGCGCAGGTTATGAGCCGAGGCTCAATGACCCGGAGGTCTCTATGTCGGCACTCATGCTCCTGATCCTCGCCTGCGGCGGCCCCGCCCCTACCCTAGACGGCGTGAACCCCGCCGAGGGCCCCCCCGGCGCCCCGTTGAAGGTGCTCGGCGCCAACTTTGACCCCGCCGCCACCGCCACCTTGGGCGGCGCGCCGATCACGAACCTCACGGTGCGCGGCCCGGTGCTCATCGAGGGGAACGTGCCCGACGGCCTCAGCGCGGGGCCACTGGACCTCGTCGTGACGAACCCCGACGGCCAGTCCGTGACGCGCGCCGGCGCCTACACCCTGAAGCTCGCCGAGGCGCTCGTCCCCTGCGGCGGCGGCTACACGGCCTTCTCCGCCGTCGCCACGGACTCGGGCACGGTGAAGATCGACAAACACTACAAAGAGCCCAAGGGCAAGATCGAGCAGGTCAGCGTGCCCATCGCGGATCTGGAGGCCATCGAGTACAGCGCCACGGCCCAGCCCGACGGCCGCGTCTGCTCGGCGATCGTCCTGCGCACCAAAGCGGGCGAGCGCCACCTCTTCGACGACGACCTGGACTCCAGCCTGAAGGACCGCGCGGCGGAGCTCGCCCAGGGCCTGGGCAAGAAGCTCGACGTAGGCCAAGAAGACAAGCCGACCGCGGTGGAAGACCCGGGCTGAGCGGCGTCTGGCGCGGGCCTGACCCAGATCAGCCAAGGCGCCGATCGGCCATGACGACGCT
>JBEAVX010000493.1:0-2831 GCA_041160755.1 Pseudomonadota bacterium | reverse complement strand
GAGTATGATCGTTGGCGGTTAGCCAGCCGAGTATCTTTGCATGGTTTTCACGCGAGATCAAGCCGCTCACCCTTGGCCTACGCCCACAAAGCACCGTCATCGCTTCGATTTAGCGCGTGATCCGGCCAACGCCCAGAATCAAGCGATGACGGTGCTTTGTGGGCCCGAGCGTCGCCCTCGCCGCTTGATCTTGCGCAAAAACCGTGCAAAGATGCTCGGCTGGCTTCCCGCCAACGCTCATACTCTGCGGCTTCCCCCCTCCTCACGCGCTCCCATGCCCGCGTGTCGTTCTTGAGGTGCTGATGACCCGTCCCCTGCTCGCGCTGGCCCTGGCCGCCGCCCTCTTCTCCCCAGGCGTGGCCTGGGCGAAGGAGGTCGCCGTGGCGCCGATGCTCGCGAAGCCCGGGCTGGACCCGAAGATCTCCCAGGCGTTCACGGACACCATCGCCGTGGAGCTCGGCTTCCGCCCCGAGTACGACGCCGTAGACCAGCTCGCCGCGCCGCCTGCGGGCTACAACCTCGCCTGCCTCACCGCCCCGGCCTGCCTCAAGAAGGTCGGCGTCGCCACGGGCAAGGACCACCTCATCGGCGGCTGGGTGGCCCCGGGGGCCGAAGGGTTCGACGGCGAGCTGGTGCTTGTGGACGCCAAGACCGGCGCCATCATCCGCACCCGGGCGTTCACCATGGGCAAAGACACCATGGGGTCGGATCTGCCCAAGGTGCTGCGGGAGCTGCTCACCGGCGAAGGCGCGACGAAGGCCGCGAGCCCCGTGACCGCCGACTCCTTCGACGACGAGGACGACTTCGCCTTTGACGACGCCACGACCAGCCCCAAGATCGCCACGCCGGGCAACAGCGGGCGCACGCTGGACGACTTCGAGGAGCCTGAAGACGAGTACGAGACCGAGGCCCGCCTGAAGGCCGAGGCCGAGGCGAAGAAGAAGGCCGAGGCTGAAGCCGCGCGCAAGAAGGCTGAGGCTGAAGCCGCCGCGAAGGCGAAGGCCGAGGCTGAAGCGAAGAAGAAGGCCGAGGCTGAAGCCGCCGCCAAACGCGCCGCCGAGGCCGCCGCCCGCGAGAAGGCTGAAGCCGCCGCGCGCCAGAAGGCCGAGGCTGAAGCCGCCGCGAAGGCCGCCGCCGCCGCGAAGGCCGCCGCGTCCAAGCCGCCCCCGCCGCCCGCGGACGACGACGAGATCAGCTTCGGCCAGGTGGACCTCAACCAGATCGAGGTCGACATCTCGGAGATCAACTTCGGCTCGGCGACGCCGGAGGTCATCGAGGACGAGGAGTACGTCGAGGACGACGGCGACGACTACGACCGCGACTTTGACGAGCCCGACGACGAAGACGAGGAGGAGCTCGACGAAGAAGACCTCGCGGATCTGGACGAGCTCGACGGCCCGTCCTCTTCCAAGTCGTCGAAGTCCAACTCGTCAAAGTCTAGCAGCGGCTCAAAGTCGTCGAGCAGCGGCTCAAAGTCGTCGAGCGGCTCCACGAAGTCCTCGACGACGAAGGTGACGCCCAAAGAGGACGAGGCCGAGCCCCGCATGAGCCTCACCCTGCGCGCCGGGGTGAGCAACTACTACCCCTTCACGTTCATGACCTATGGCGGTGAGCTCTCGGTCCCGGCGGGGGACAACATCTACTTCAAGATGGGCGTCGAGGGCTTCGCCACCAAACGCAGCATCCCCCCGGCGCTCCAGCCCCAGTACAACGGCCAGTCCGAGGTGTGGAACACCGTCACCCCGGTGAACCTCGGCGTGGTCTACGCCTTCGGCTCGGGCAAGGCGCGGCCCTACATCGGCGCCGACGCGACGGTCACGGCCTATGTGCTGCAGCCGATCGAGGTCGCCCCGGGCCTGCGGGTGCGCGGCGGCGTCGATCTCTTGCTCAGCGAGAGCTTCGCGCTGAACGTCAACGCCAACGGCGGCTTCTGGTACGGCAAAGGCTTCAAGAGCATCGACCCCCGCATGGCGGAGCTCGGCTTGGTGCCCCAGCTCTCCGTGGGCACGGTGTTCTACTTCTGAGGCGGGCCCCGAGGCCGCCGCCGTCCTCGTCTCAAGGTTCTTATGACCCGCTTGATCGGCCTCGTGAACTTCGCCCAGAGCGGCGTCTACGTCTTCTTCGCCGCGGAGCTCGGCGCGCGCTGGGCCCCGGCGGGCTGGATGTTGTGGCTCGCCGCCGGGCTCCAGGCCCTCGCGGGGCTCTCCTTGTTGACCCAGCGCGCCCAGGCCAAGGTGGTGCCCGTGGCCGCGGGGGTCTCCTTGCTCGTCTGCGGCGTGATCTTGGGCCTGCATGTCCAGGTCGGCGCGCACATCATCGAGCGGTTCACCCCCGTCGCCGACAAGCAGTCCTGGGCGTTTCTGGCGAGCCTCGGCGCGGCCTTGCCCTGGGCGGTGTTCTTCCCCCTCGGCCAGCTCTTCGCCGCCCTGCGGGGCCGGGTCGCCGGGGCCGGCGCGGGCGTCGCGGCGCTCTTGGCGGCGCTGCCGTTCTTCACCGAGCGCGCGGCCTTGGCGCCGGAGACGACCTACGCCGCCCAAGACGGCGCGGGGCTCACCGCCGCGCTCTACGGCCGCTGGTCGGGTGGGGCGGTCAGCCTGCCGGCGGCGCCGGGGCCCGCCCTGGTGAACGTCTCGGTGGTCAAGGGTGGAAAAGTCTTAGAGTCCAAGACCTTACGGGGCGATTCTTCCAGTGATCTGGTCAACGCCTTCACCTTCGAGACGGCGTATGACCCCGACGCGGGCCTCGTCGTAGAGGTCGCCACGGCCGAGGGGGCGCTGCGCGCGCCGCCGCTGGCGCCGAAGGGCGTCGCCATCCTGCGCCCTGGAGAGGAC
>JBEAVX010000484.1:0-3426 GCA_041160755.1 Pseudomonadota bacterium | reverse complement strand
CCCTCCGCCGATGATGCCGCAGTACGCGGGCCCCGTGGCGACGCCGACGCGCACGTCACGCACCCCGGCGAGGCTCTCCGCGCCCTGCAAGATGGCCCAGGCGTACCGGGTCGCCATGAGCTCTTGATGCTCCACGGCGCTCGGCGCCCCGAACACCACGAAGACCACGTTGCCTTTGTCGGTGAAGTCGGTCTGGGCCAAGAAGCCGCCGAAGCGCAGGCTCTCGCGCTGGGCCAGCTCATAGAAGGCGCGCAGCTCGGGCAGGCGCTCGATCAAGGGCCCCGGGGCGCCCTCCAGCTCAAACTTGAGGAAGACGCAGGTGACCCCACGAAGCTCGGCGATGAGCTCGTCGCGCTCATGCGTGAGGCGACGGGCGAGGAACGGGTGCAAGAGGCGCGGCGCGAGCCCGGCGTGGGGCGGCGTCGCCCGGTGGGACGGCGGCGCGGCGGACGAGGCCGTCGCGGTGAGGATCGACACGTCGTCGAGGGTGCGCAGGATCAACGCCGGGGGCAGGTGGCGGGCCACGGCGATGTCGACGACGACCTCACCCCCTGACGCGCGCTTCTCGGCGCGCACCGCCGCCGCCACGGGCTCCCCGACCAACAAGGGGTGGAGCCAGAGGTCGCTGACGCCCAAGATCAGCCGGTGGACCTCACCCATCGACACGCCGAACTTGCAGCGGAGCTCTAAGGTGTCGTCGGGGGTCTGCACCGCGCGGGTGGTCTCGGCGAAGGCCGCGAGGCGCCGGGCCGTCTCCGCGACGCGCTGGGCCAAGGTGGCGTCGGGCTCGTCGATCCCTTGGGGGAAACAGGCGAGGATCGCGTCTCCGGCGAACTGATAGACCACCCCACCCGCCGCGTGAATCACCCGCACGCTGCCCTCAGACCAGACCCGCAGCGCCCGCTGAAGGGTGTCGAGTCCTTGGGGGCCCCGGTGGGTGAGGTTCGCGACCAGCCGCGTGGAGTGCTGGAGGTCGGCGAGGATGAGCCCAGCGCGCATCCCCTGGGCCTCACGCTCTCGCCCGAACGCGAGATCGGCCAGGGCGAGGCTCGGCACATACGCAGAGAGCAAAGCGACGCCGTCTCTGTCGTCCGAGGTCGAAGAGAGCAGGAGATCCGGGTCACTCAGAGAGGAGGTGGACACCAGAAGATCCGCGACGAGTTCGCTCCGCAGCTCATTGCGGGGCCTGACGCAACGCGCCAAGAGAACAGGATATCATCAAGAGACCCTCTGAGGGAAGCGGTGCTCCCCAGAAGGCCCTCCACGGAACCGGGCAGGAGCAGACGATGTTGAACGCCGATCAGCCCTTCGCGAGCGCCTTCTTGTGGCTCGCCTCGTTCAGCTTTCTGCTCGTCTACGGGCTCCCGCTCACCCTGGTGCCCGTGCGCTGGGCGCGCTGGTTCCAGTGGTCGCTGCCGGAGGATCTCAACGCCCCCCAGAACGTCCACCTGCACCAGCTCGCCGAGTACTTTGGGCGCTGCACCGGCACCTTGGCGATCACCATCACGCTCTTCGCGATGCGCGCGGCGGGTGATCCCGCGGCGCACCCTTATGTGCTGGAGATCATCTTTATCGCTTGTCTCGGCATGACCCTGGTTCATGCCTATGGCGCCTTGCGTCGTATCCAGCCCTGGACAGAGAACGCCGAGATCCTCCTGTATGCGGCGATGACCGGTCTCGCGGCGGGCGCCTGGGGGACCTTGCCCTGAGCAGAGCGGTCCCGGCGCGGCACCTGCGGTACACTGACGACATGAAGCGACTCCCCTCCCCTGATGATGAGGCTTGGCGTCGGGGAGCGTGCGCCGTGACGTGGCCCGCGTGAACCCGCTCTCGACGCGACGCCTGCTCGCGGCCTTGGAGGCGCTCAGCGCGCCGCCGAGCGCTCGCCTCGCCCGGGTGCTGGAGGCCCTGGGCCTCGGACTCACCGACGCGACCCTCGTGGCCTGGCCAGGCGACGCGCCGGGCCGGGTGCTCGCCGCGACCCGCCCCGTCCTGAGGGCGCCGCGCCTGCAGGCCGCCGCCTTGGACCGCGCCCACGCCGGGGAGATCGTGCCCCTGAGCCACGAGGCCCTCGTCGAGGCCTTGGGCAGCCCTCCGCCGGGGGTCGGCCTGCTCACCGCCGTGCGTGGGGCGTCCGACCGGGTGTTCTTGTTCTTCTGCCCCGACGACGGCGCCGTCGCCGCGCGCCAAGAGCGCCTGAGCGAGCTGTGGTCGTTGTGGTCGCAGCTCGCCTCCAGCATGCCCGACTCCGCCGGGGTCGAGCTCGCCCCACACGACGAAGACACCAGCACCGGGCCGCTCTCTGAAGAGCTCCTGCTCAGCCGCGCCAACCTCACCGCGCTCATCGAGAGCAGCGAGGACATGTTCTGGTCGGTGGACAGCGATCTGCGCCTCGTGGCGTTTAACCAGGCCTTCGCCCAGAACTACAGCGCGGCGTTCAACGTGGGCTGCTCCATCGGGCAGTCCGCCCTGGAGCTCCTGCCCGTGAGCCAGCGCCACCACTGGCGCCAGCTCTACCGCTACGCGCTCTCTGGCCAGCGCTTCTCCGCAGAAGACAGCCTGCCCAAGCGCGGCGACGGCGTCTCGACGGTCTTTGAGATGTCGCTCAACCCCATCCTCACCGACGGTCAGGTGACCGGCGTGGCCGTACACAGCCGCGACGTCACCGAGCGCCACGCCGCCGCCGAGGCCATGCGCGCCGCCCGGGACGCCGCCGAGTCCGCCAACCGCGCCAAGAGCGACTTCTTGGCGAACATGAGCCACGAGATCCGCACGCCGCTCAACGCGATCATCGGCATGAGCGACCTCGCGCTCACCACGGAGCTGAGCGCGATTCAGCGCGAGTACCTCACCACCATCCAGTCCAACTCCGAGAGCCTGCTCAACCTCATCAACGACATCCTCGACTTCTCCAAGATCGAGGCCGGGCAGATGGGCCTAGAGATCACGGCGTTCCGCCTGCGGGATCTCATCGAGGAGGCCGCCCTGGGCCTCGGCGAGCGCGCGGCGGTGAAGGGCCTCGATCTCTCCTGCTTCGTGAGCCCCAAGGTGCCCAGCCGCGTGCTGAGCGACCCCCGGCACCTGCGCCAGATCCTCACGAACCTCGTCTCCAACGCGATCAAGTACACCCAAGAGGGCGAGGTGGTGCTCACGGTCACCTTGGACGACGACTCGCCCCCCGACCGCGCGAAGCTGACCATCTCCGTGCGCGACACCGGCGTCGGCATCTCCCACGCCGACCGGAGCATGGTCTTCCAGAAGTTTTTCCAGGCCCGCAGCGAGCACAGCTTCCGCGCCCGGGGCACGGGCCTGGGGCTGAGCATCACCAAGAGCCTCGTGGAGCTGCTCGGCGGCACCGTCGTCTTGGAGAGCGCGCTCGGCCTCGGCTCCGAGTTTAAGGTCCACCTCGATCTGCCCGTCGAGGAG
>JBEAVX010000462.1:0-4410 GCA_041160755.1 Pseudomonadota bacterium | reverse complement strand
ATGGGCGGTCGCGACAAAGAGAAGCTCCTCGCGGACGCCTTTGAGGCCCTGCTCGGCGCGATCTACCTCGACTCCGGCGGCGCGCTCACCCCCCTTCGCCCGCTCATCGAGGCCACCCTCGGCGCCCGCCTGCGCACCCCCGGCGCGGTGTCTTTGGGCCGCGACCCCAAGAGCACCCTCCAAGAGCGCAGCATGGCGCGGTGGAAGGTGATGCCGCGCTACACGCATGTCAGCGAGGAGGGCCTGCCCCACGCCCGCGTGTACACCGTGCAGGTCAGCGTCACCGCCCCCGCCACCGACGTGTCCATCGTCACCCAAGGCTCGGGCCCGTCCAAGAAGCTCGCCGAGCGTGAGGCCGCCGTGGCCGCCTTGGCCCAGATCGATCAGCGCCTCGCCAAAGACGCCGCCGAGGCCCAAGCGGCGCTCGATGACCTCTCCGAGTTAGACCTCTTCCCCATTCAGGAGCCCCAAGCGTGACTATCCCCCATCGATTCGGCACGGCGGCCCTCGTCGGTCGCCCCAACGTGGGCAAGTCCACGCTGCTCAACCGTGTGCTCGGCCAGAAGGTGAGCATCACCAGCCCCAAGGCGCAGACCACACGCACCCGCGTCGTCGGCATCTACACCGGGCCGAACGAGCAGATCGTGCTCTTGGACACCCCCGGCCACCACGAGGCCTGGAGCCCGATGAACCGCTCGATGGTGCGGGCCGCTGAAGGCGCCCTCGCCGAGGTCGACGTCGTCGTGCTGCTCGTCGATCTGGAGCCCGCCGCCCACCAGGCCCAGGCCGACCGCCCGGTGCTCTCCGTCGGCGAAGAGGTGCTGCTCAACCGTGTGCTCCAAGAGGGCAAACCCGTCATCCTGGCGCTGAACAAGGCCGACGCCATCCACCCGGCCTGGGCCCTGCCGGTCATCGAGGCCTGGCGCGCGAAGCATGACTTCTTGGCGATCGTGCCGTTCTCGGCGCGCACGGGCTTGGGCGTCGAGACGCTGCTCGCCGAGATCCGTGGGGCCTTGCCCGAGGGCCCCCAAGGCTACAACCCCGAGCTCGTCACCGACCAGCCCGAGCGTGTGATCGTCGCCGAGCTCATCCGTGAGCGCCTGTTCCACCACCTCCAGCGTGAGCTGCCGTACTCCATCGCCGTGGAGATCGAGCGGTTTGACGAGACCGAGCGAGAGAGCGCCGGAAAGGTGCAGATCTTCGCCCGAATCCTCGTCGAGCGCGCCAGCCAGCGGGCCATCGTGCTCGGCAAAGGCGGCGCGATGATCAAGAAGATCGGCACTGAAGCCCGCCACGAGATCAACAAGCTCCTCGACGCCCGGACCCACCTGGAGCTGCACGTCACCGTTCAGCCCGACTGGACCCGCAAGCCTCGTCAGCTCCGCGAGCTGGGCCTGCCCGACGCCTCCTGACCTCCGCCGCGGGCGCCGTCGTGTGCGCCGAGGGCGGATCGGGTTAGGCAAGCAGCCTCCGTGTCCGCGCCTCGGCCCGGCCGCCCCTGTCGCCACCGCCTCGGCGGCCAGCCACCCCACGACGACACCCCGTGGGTCGAGTGATTTATGCCCCAGAGCCTCCCGGTCATCGCCATCGTCGGTCGCCCGAACGTCGGCAAGTCTACGCTGTTCAACCGACTCATCGGCCACCGCAGCGCCATCGTTCACAACACCCCCGGCGTCACCCGCGATCGGCACTACGACATCACCGACCGCTACGGCTACTCGGTGATGATCGTCGACACCGGCGGTTTTGAGCCCCACCCCGAGGATCAGCTCTTCCGCAACGTGCGCGCCCAGGCCCTCGCCGCCGTGCGTGAGGCCGACGTGGTGCTGTTTGTGGTCGACAGCCGCGCCGGGCTCAACCCGCTGGACGAGGAGGTGGGCCGGGTGCTGCGCACGGTCCACTCCAAGGTGCTGCTCGTCATCAACAAGGTCGAGGGCGGCCAGCAGCGCCTTGAGGCCGCCGAGTTCTACGCCTTGGGCTTCGAGACCCTGCACCTCGTCTCCGCCGAGCACGACCACGGCATCACCGACCTGATGGACGAGGTCTACCTCCTGCTCGGCCCCGGCCCGGTGGAAGAGGACGACGAGGACGACGACTCCGGCGCGATCCCCGAGGACGACGAGGCGTACGAAGACGACGAAGACGCGGTGGACGAGGACTCCGAGGACGAGGACTCGGACGACGAGGACTCCGAGGACGAGGACTCCGACGACGAGGGCTCGGAGCGCGAGTCCGCCGAGGACTCCGATGACGACGAAGGTGACGAAGAGGACGACGACGACGCGCTCGACGAGGACTGGCAGCCCGAGCTCGACGAGGCCGAGGCCCCCGCGCCCACCGGCAAACGCCGCCTCGCGCCGGAGCCCGACGAGATCCGCATCGCCGTCTTGGGCCGCCCCAACGTCGGCAAGTCCACCTTGGTGAACCGCCTCATCGGCGAGGAGCGCCAGGTCGTCAGCGACAAGCCCGGCACGACCATGGACGCCATCGACCTCCCCCTGGAGACCGGCGGCCGCAAGTTTGTGCTCGTGGACACCGCCGGCATTCGCCGCAAGGCCCGCATCGAGACGGATCTGGAGGGCTTCGCCATCTCCCGGTCCCTTCGCGCCATCGAGCGCTGCCACGTCGTGCTCATGGTGCTCGACGGGGATGAGGGTGTGTCTGAGCAAGACGCGCGGCTCCTCCAGGTCGTGCTGCACCGTGGCCGCGCGGTCATCCTCTTGGTGAACAAGTGGGACTTGGTCCGCGACGATCCCGAGCGTGACATCACCGTCTTGGAGAAAGAGCTCGGCCACCGGATGCCCCACGCGCCTTGGGCCCCGGTGCTCTACATCTCGGCGAAGTCGGGCAAAGGGGTCTCGCGCATCCTGCCGATGGTCGAGGAGGTCTTCAAGGCCTTCAACCAGCGCCTCACCACGGCGGAGTGCAACCGCTTCTTGCGCGCGGCGGTGCTCGCCCACTCCGTGCCCCAGCGCCACCACCGCCCGGTGCGCATCAACTACATGACCCAGATCCGTGTTCGTCCGCCCACCTTCGTGCTCTGGTGCAACGTGCCCGAGGGCGTCGATGAGGCGTACAAACGATACCTCTCCAACCGTCTGCGCGAGGCGTATGGCTTCAAGGGCACATCGCTGCGGCTGTTCTTCCGCCGCAAGCGCCGCCCGGGTGAGCCGCTGCCTGGCGAACACATGGTCTGATGATGGACCGCCGCCGCGCCTAAGCGCGCAGGGGCTGACTGATGGGCAAGATCCGGATCCTGGAGGATCACGTCGTCAACTGCATCGCAGCGGGCGAGGTGGTCGAGCGCCCGGCGTCGGTGGTCAAGGAGCTGGTCGAGAACTCCCTCGACGCGGGCGCGCGCCGGGTGGAGGTCGAGCTCGAGTCGGGCGGCCGAACCCTCGTCGGGGTCACCGACGACGGCCGGGGCATGGACCGCCAAGACGTGCTCATGTGCATCGAGCGCCACGGCACCTCCAAGCTGCGCACTGAAGACGACCTCAACCACGTCTCGACCCTCGGGTTTCGGGGCGAGGCCATGCCGTCCATCGCCGCCGTGAGCCGGTTTGAGCTGACCAGCCGCCCCGCCGATCAAGAGGTGGGCACCCGCCTCGCCGTTCACGGCGGCAAGATTCAGCCCCCGGAGCCCGTGGGCTGCCCCGTCGGCACCCGGGTGATGGTGCGGGCCTTGTTCTTCAACGTGCCCGCCCGGCGCACGTTTTTGCGCGCCGCCGGGACGGAGCTTGGCCACTGCGTAGACGCCGTCGTGCGTGAGGCGCTCATCCGGCCGGAACTAGACTGGACTGTCACTCACGACGGTCGGGCCCTCCTGCGCGCCCCAGCGGTGAAGACCCGGGCCGCCCGCGCCGCGGAGCTGCTCAGCGATCAAGGCCAGGCGCTCTTCCCCTTTGAGCTCTCCAGCGGGAACGCCACCATCGAGGCCTTGTTGAGCCCGGTCGGCGTCCACCACGCGAACGCCGCCGGGGCGATGTTCCTCTATGTGAACGGCCGCTATGTGCGGGATCTCACCTTACGAAAGGCCGTGAACGAGGCGTACCGCCACATCGTGCCCAAGGGGCGTTACCCCACCGTCGTGCTGGAGCTGCGCCTGCCGTCGGACGAGGTGGACGTCAACGTGCACCCCAGCAAGGTCGAGGTGCGTTTCCGGGACACGAACGACGTGTTCCGCTTCGTCGCCGACGGCCTCCGGGACGCCTTGGAGCGCCACGGCCTGCGCCGGGTCGTGCCCGTGAGCCCCGTCGAGCGCCCACCCCAGCCCAGCCTCTTGTCGAGCCCCGCCGTGGGGTACGACGCGGGTCCGCCGCCGCCGCGTGTGGCGCCGCCGCCACAGCCGACCTACACCCCACCGAGCGCGCCGTATACATCGACAAGCCCGAGCGCGCCGTACACCCC
>JBEAVX010000448.1:0-10210 GCA_041160755.1 Pseudomonadota bacterium | reverse complement strand
CTTGGCCGAGGGGGCAGAGGCCGGGCGGGCCTTGGCGGTCGCCCGAGGGGCGGCGATGGCGGCGGTGCCCACGGGCCTCGACCCGCTCTCGCTGCAGCTCTATGGCCGGGCTGAAGATCGCCTCGCCGCGCCCAAGGCCCTGGCCGAGATCGTCACCCGCCGGGATCTGAGCCCCGCCTCCTTGAGCGCGCTCGACGGCCTGCCGATGGTGGCCAGCGCCCAGGCCCCGGCGGTCGCGGCGACCCATGTTGCGCTCGTCGCGGCGGCCTTCGTCGAGGCGCTCCAGGACGGCCTGCCCAGCGGTCTGCACGACGGCGCGGCCTGGGCGGCGCAGCGGGAGGCCTTGTTGAGAGAGGCGGCGCTGCAGCTCTCGGCGGACCCGATCTCCGGCGCCACGGACGCCGCGCAGAACCGGCAGCTCATGGAGCTCACCCGCACGCCGCTGCGCTCGCCGCCGTACCGGGCCTTGTGGTTGGCGCTCGGCGATCAAGAGCGGCTCAACCCCCGGCGGGGCCTGCCGGCGCGGCGCTCGGAGCTCGACAAACACGTCTTTGAGCGGCGCTTCTTGCGGGCGTGGCGCATCGGCATGGAGAGCCCCTTGGCCGCCCCGGTGCGCGCCTGGCTCGACGCCTTGCGCCACGAGCAGGCCGACGTGGTGCGAAAGCTGGTCATGGAGGCCGTCGCGCGGCTGGACGAGGACGCGGCGGAGTCCGCGCGGCTCGACCCCGGGCTCTTGGCGCTCCAGGCCGTGCTGGAGCGGCGTCGTCACAGCGTCGTCGTCGCCGTGGGCCAGCGCCGGTCGGGCAAGTCCCGCCTCGCGGCCCGGCTGTGCGCGCTCTTGGCCCAGGAGTGGCTGGGCTCGGAGCACAGCTCGGCGGAGCACCTGCTGCCGGTGCTCGTGGACGCGGGTTTGGACCTGCCGAGCGACGCCCCCGGGGAGCCGATGCGCGCCGGGGCCTTGTTGGACGAGGGCCGCCGCCGCGCCTGGTTACGCCTCGCCGGGGACGACGTCGCCGAGCTGGGCCCCCAAGACGAGGCCCTCGCCGCGCCGGACGCTAGCCTGCCCACCTTGACCGTGCTCGACGGCCTGGAGCGCTGGAGCCTCAGCCCCAAGCGCCTGCGCCTGTTCTTGGAGGGTGTGGAGCGTGTGGTCGGCGGGCGTCACCGCCTGATCGTGCTCTCGGACCCGAGCGTGCTGCCGCTCGACGATCTGCCGCCGGGCTGCGCGCTGCTGCGCCTCGCCGAGCCCCGCCGCCTCACCGCCCAAGAGCGCGGCGCCGAGTCTCTGGAGCGGAGCGCCTTGGCCGTCGTCGAGCCCGGCGATCACCGCCGCGTCGCCGTCACCACCCGGCGCCTGTGGTCCCGCCTGCGAGACGTCGGGGCCTTGGGCGGCGAGACCCAGCCCCACGACGCCTTGTTGTGGCTCGTCGGGCAGACCTTGTGGGAGATGCGCCGGGTGGCCGCGCGCCGGGGCGGGCTCTCCGGAGAGGCCCTCGACGCGCTCCTGGCGCCGCTCTGCGGAGAGGGTGAGCTGGAGGAGCTTCGCGGCGTGCTGCTCATGGCCCTGCGCAGCGGCGTGCCGTTGGAGCCCGAGGCCGTGCTCGGCGGTGATCACGCCCTGGGCGACCACCTCGTCGCCCGCTACTGGTCGTTCCGGCTGCGCGAGGGCGTGCCGCTGGACGGCCTGGAGCGGGCCCGGGCGCTCACGCCGCTCCTGGGCGCGCGGCTGCTCGGCGGCCCCCAAGACCGCACCTTGGAGCTCCTGCTCACGATCTTGGACGGTCGCCTCGCCCAGACCGGCCCCTTGGCCTGGAGCAAAGCCGACCGCCGCCGCCTCGCCGCCTGGATGGCTGAAGAGGCCGAGAACGAGGCGCCGCTCGGCCACGAGTCCTTCCGCGACAGCCTGCGCCCGTGGATGCGCGAGGCGGCCTTGGCGATTCGTTGCTCGCTCGCGGACACCTTGCCCCACGCCCCCGACGACCGCCGCCTGCGCTCCTTGCTCGCGTGGTTCTGGATCCGCCAGGAGCCCTCCCGCATCGTCGCGCCCGGCGCGGTCTTGCGCGGCGTGGCCTTGGAGCGCGCGGTCTTGGGCGGGGCGGAGCTGCCCCACGCGGACCTCTCGGCGTCGATCCTGCGTGAGGCCGACCTGCGCCGGGCGAACCTCACCGAGGCGCGGCTGGTCGAGGCGCACCTGGAACGCGCCGATCTCCAAGAGGCCCGCCTAGAGCGCGCGGACCTGAGCCAGGCGCGGCTAGACCGTGTGAACCTCAGCGGCGCGGAGCTCAGCGGCGCGATGCTGGTCGGCGCGGAGCTGGCCGGGGCCGAGCTCGACGGCGTGAGCCTGACCGGGGCGGACCTCAGCGGCGCCACGCTGCACGGCGCGCGGCTGGCGTTCGCCCAGGCCCAGCAGGCGGTCTTCCGGGGCGCGGACCTACGGTTTGTCGCGGCGTCTCAGGCCGATCTCTCGGGGGCAGATCTCAGCGGCGCGGATCTCACGCAGGCGGATCTGAGCGGGTGCCTGCTCGTCGGCGCGAACCTCAGCGGCGCGAACCTGACCGGCGCGGACCTGACGGACGCCGATCTGACGGACGCGGACCTCAGCGACACGCTGCTGGAGGCGCGGGGTGAGGAGTAGGGGCTAAGCGCTCGCTGCGGGAGGCTCCCCAACCCCCCGAATCAGCCAGTGCATCGCCGCGCTCGTCGGCATCAGCCGGGCCCAGTACATCGGCGTGCGGCACAGGCGCAGCCACCCGGCCAAGGCGCGGGCGTACTCCTTCGGCTCGGGGCAGGCCCAGGCGCAGGCCACCCCACCGGCGGCGGCGAGGAGCGCCACCCCGGCGACGACGGGGAGCTGGGCCGCTTGGGTGCGCAAGAACAAGGTGCGGCGAACGCTCTCGACGCCCCACTCGGTGACGTCGGGGTTCTCGGGCGGCCAAGGCGGCGGGGAGGTGGCGCTCCAGGTGGGCAAGGCGGCGCGCAGGGGGGCCAAGGCGCCGGGGATCGCGCGGCCGACGCCCTCTTTGTGGAGGATCTCCTCCAGGGGGCTCGCCTGCATCGCCGTGATGAGCCGGGAGGCGAAGCCTGTGGGCAAGGCGTCGCCGTCTTGGGGCTCCCCGGCGACGGCGCGCAAGAACATGCCCAGGCCCGCGTCTTCAGACTCCAAGACCGAGATCAGCCGGGACTCGATGGGCTCCTGGGAGGGGTCGAGCGGCACGGGCATCGTCATCGCGCCGGGGCTTGAGACCGGGGGGCCGTCGCGCCAGGTCTGGTACGCCGTGAAGCAGGTGGGGTCGATGCCGACGCGCAGGCTCTCGCCGACGCGCAGCACCAAGAGCGGGAACTGGCTGCACACGGCGGGCTTCGACGCCGAGCCGAAGGCGCCGTGCAGGCGGCAGAGCTCGTCCTCGCCCAAGAAGACGCAGCGGCCGCCGACCATTCTGAGCTGGCGGCCGTTCACCACGGGCTCGGCCACGCCGAGCTGCGCGCCCAAGGACTCGATCCGGGCGCGCTCTTCAGCCCCGATCACCGGGACGACGACGGCCTGGCAGGCGCCTCCGCAGGCGAGGCAGGCATGGCGAAGCGCCTCACGGCGTGGCGGGGAGAGGTGAGTCAGCATACTCGCTCCAGACAGGAGGCAAGAATGCCACGACATCGCGCCGCGCGCCTCACCCCCGACGCGGTGGATCCAAAAGCAATCGCGATGAGCGCCCGCTCCACGCTGGCAAACGCGCGATCCCCTCTTGCGAATCGGCCCGGCGCGTTACGCTTCGCGGCCATGCAGGCCATCCTCGATCTCGCCCGACACGTCCAGCAGGAGCCCCAGCGCTCCGACGAGCTCTTGCGCGCCTTCTTGGAGCGCTACAGCTTCCCCCTCACCGACGAGAACACCGCCACCTTCTTCTACTGGGACCGGCGCCCCGTCGATCACGTCTTTTTGGTGCACTGGATCTTCGGCTTAGAGAGCCACCAGCCGTTCATGCGCCTCGGCGACACCAACGCCTTCTACCTGCCCTTGGAGCTGCCCAAGAGCGCCCGGGTCGAGTACAAGCTGGAGATCGTCCGCGGCGGCCAGAAGTCCTGGGTGCGTGACCCGCTGAACCCCCGGCAGGCCTTCGACCCCTTCGGCTCGAACAGCGTCTGCCCCATGCCCGGCTACAAGGATCCCTCGTGGATCGTGCCTGACGAGGGCGTGCGAGAGGGTCGCCTGGAGCGCTTCACCCTAGAGAGCGAGGTCTGGGGCCAGAGCCGCGAGATCACCGTCTACCTGCCCAACGAGTACAAGCGCCGCAAGAAGTACCCGCTGATCCTCTGCCACGACGGCAGCGACTACCGGCGCTACGCGGGCATCAAGACGGTGCTCGACAACCTCATCTTCCGCCATGAGCTCGCGCCGGTCGTCGTGGCCTTCACCGACGGCACCGTCGAGCGCAACCGCGAGTACGGCGCGAACCCCAAGCAGCCGAAGTTCCTCGTCGAGGAGGTGCTGCCCGCCGTCGAGCAGCGCTTCGGCGTCACGAACGACCCCAAAGAGCGCGGCCTCATGGGCGCGAGCTTCGGCGGCGTCTCGACCCTGTTCACGGCCTGGCAGTACCCCGGCGTGTTCTCCAAGCTCCTCTGCCAGTCGGGCAGCTTCGTGTTCACCGACGTCGGCGGCCACGGGCGCGGCCCGCTGTTCGACCCCGTGGTCGACTTCATCAACACCTTCCGCGAAGACCCAGGGCGCGTCAAAGCCAAGGTGTTCATGTCCTGCGGGACGTTTGAGTCCCTCATCTACTACAACCGCAGCCTCGCCCCGCTCATGCGGCGCGCCGGGCTCGACGTCGAGTTCCGGGAGAGCCAGGACGGCCACAACTGGATCGCCTGGCGCAACCACCTTCGCGAGGGGCTCAGCTCCCTGTTCCCCGGCCACCTTCGCATGACCTACGATTGATGGAGTCGTCGCTGTGAACCAGAACCACCGCAAGATCGGGCTCTCTTTGGGCGCAGACCTCTGCTGGCCCGCCTCGTATGAGGCCATCCTCGACAAGCTGAACCTCTCCATCGCCCACGGCGGCGAGCAGGTGCGCTTCTCGACGGAGCGCGTGAAGGTCGAGCCCTTCGACCTAGAGTACAAGCCCAGCTACGACCTCGTGATCGACCGGCTCACCCACTGGTTCCCCGTCACCCGGGAGTGGATGAAGAAGATCACGCTCATGGACGGCGTGTACGCGCTCAACAACCCCTGGTCGCTGCAGTCCAACGAGAAGCACACCTCGTACTGCGCGATGTTGAAGCTCGGTTACCCCGTGCCCAAGACCTTCATGCTCCCCCCCAAGGAGTACAAGGACGAGGGCGACACGATGGTCACCATCAAGCGCTACAACAAGCTCTTTGACCTCAAAGAGGTCGGTGACGCCGTCGGTTACCCCGCGTTCATCAAGCCTTATGACGGCGGCGGCTGGGTGGGCGTGAAGCGTGTCACCGACCACAAGTCCCTCGCCGCGGCCTACGACGACTCCGGCACCCGGGTGCAGCACGTCCAGGCCGGCGTGAACAACTACGACATCTTCGTGCGCGGCCTGGGCATCGGGCCCCAGGTCAACGTCATCCGCTACGACCCCACGGCGCCCCTGCACGCCCGCTACGTCGTGGACTTCAACTACCTCGACGGCGAGCAGTGGACCCGCGCCGTGCGCACCACCCGCACGATCAACGCCTTCTTCGGCTGGGACTTCAACTCCTGCGAGATGCTGCGCCAAGAGGGCGTGCTGCACCCCATCGACTTCGCCAACCCCTGCCCGGACTCCCAGGTCACGAGCCTGCACTACCACTTCCCGTGGCTGGTGAAGGCGCTCTTGCGCTGGACGATCTTCTGCGCGACCACCCGCCGCCCGGTCACGCTGAACCTCAACTGGAAGCCCTACTTCGACCTGAACGACCCCGAGCTGCCCTTCGAGCGCCGCCTGGAGCTCTACGACCAGCTCGCGCGTATCCACTTCGACGCCGATCGCTTCGACGAGTTCTGCGTGAAGGAGCTCGGCCACCTCGACGAGGTCGCCGTGGAGTTCTTCTCGTCCCCGGCGTTTAAGGAGGTCGTGCGCCAGAAGGTCGCCGCGCTCTACCCGGCCCATGAGGTCGAGCAGTTCACCGAGCACTTCTTCGGCCTCGTGCGCTTCTGGTGCCACACCGAGACCGACCGCCTCAACCGCCTGCGCGGCTGATCCCCTAGACTTCCTGAGCAGCGTTCACGAGCTGAGTGAGAGGAGCGAGAGCCTTATGGAGAAGTCCGTCACCCGCTGGCGCTCGCCAGCCCTCAACCGCGAGATGCCCCTGGCCACCTGGGGCTTCTACGGCAAGCCCGTGCTCATCTTCCCCACGGCGGGGGGCGACTTTGAGGAGTGTGAGCGGTTCCTCATGCTCCGGGTGCTCCAGCCGCTCGTGGACGCGGGCAAGATCAAGGTCTACGCCTGCGGCAGCATCTCCGGCGAGGGCTGGCTCTCCTCCGAGGCGGCCCCGGCCTACAAGTCGCTCCTGCAGGCGCGGTTTGACGAGTACCTGGTGAACGAGCTGCTCCCGCACATCCGCAAGGACTGCGGCGGCGCCGAGTCGCCCAAGATCGCCGTGACCGGCGCGTCCATCGGGGCCTACAACGCCGTGAACGCGGCGGCGAAGCACCCCGAGCACATCGACCTCTGCGTGGCGATGAGCGGCACCTACTACTTTGACCGCTGGATGAGCGGCCACAACGACGCCAACTACTACTTCAACGCGCCGGTGCAGTTCTTGCCGGGGATTCAGCCCGGCGCCCAGCTCGACGCCTTGCGCCAGAGCTTCTTCTTGATCGCCTCGGGGCGCGGCCGCTACGAGGCCCCCGCCGAGAGCGAGAAGCTCTGCGCGATTCTGGGCTCCAAAGGCATCCCCAACCGCCTGGAGCTCTGGGGTGAGGACGCTCACCACGACTGGCCCACCTGGCGCACCATGCTCCCCATGTTCCTCGACAAGCTCACCCGCTGAGAGGCCCCCATGCACGTCATCCTCGTCGCTCCTCACTTCCCGTCCAACCAGCGCCGCTTCGTGCGGGGCCTCAAGAACGTCGGCGCCCGCGTCACGGGCATCGGCGACGCCCCGGCGAGCGTGCTCGACGCCGAGACCCGCTCGATGCTTGATGGCTATGAGCAGGTCACGAACGTCTGCGACGTCGCCGCGATGACCGAGGCCGTGCAGCGCATCCAGCGCCGGGGCCCCTGGGTTCACCACCTGGAGGCCACCGTCGAGGCGCACATGTACTGCGCCGCTGAAGTCCGCGAGCGCACGGGCATCCCCGGCCTGAGCTACCGCACCGTCGATCTCTGCCGCGACAAGTTCATCATGAAGCAGGAGCTTCGCCGCCAGGGCGTGCCCTGCGCCCGCAACGCCGCGGTCTCCAGCGCCTCCGAGGCCCGGGCCTTCGTCGCTGAGGTCGGCTTCCCCGTCATCCTCAAGCCCCGGGACGGCGCGGGCGCCAGCGCCACCTACCGCATCGACGATGAGGCCCAGCTCGTCGCCGCCCTGCGCGAGACGGGCCTGGACCAGCAGAAGCGCCACTTCACCATGGAGGAGTTCATCTCCGGCCACGAGGGCTTCTACGACACGATCACCTGCAACGGTCAGGTCGTGTTTGAGGCCGTGTCGCACTACTACCCGAACGTGCTGGAGGCCATGCGCACCCGCTGGATCAACCCCCAGATCCTCGTGACCAACCGCATCGACGCCCCGGGCTACAGCGAGCTCAAACACTTCGGCCGTGAGGTCGTGCGGAAGCTGGAGATCGGCACCTCGGCCACGCACATGGAGTGGTTCTACGGCGCCAAGGGCCTCGCGTTCTCGGAGATCGGCGCGCGCCCTCCGGGCTGCCGCCTCTGGGACATGTACAACCAGTGCAACGACATCGACCTCTACACCGAGTGGGCCCGGGCCTTGTGCTGGGGCAGCGTCGAGGCCAAGCCCAGCCGCCGGTTCTCGGGGGGCATCATCTCGATCCGCCCCAGCGACGACGGGATCATCAAGGGCTACAGCGGCGTGAACGAGGTCATGGCGCGCTACGGCCAGTGGATTCATGAGCTGCACCTGCCCGCCGTCGGCAGCCGCACCAACGAGGTCGGCGCCGGGTACCTCGCCCACGCCTACGTCCGCGCCCACCACCCCGACTACGACGTCTGCCGCTCGATGCTGGACGACATCGGGCAGACCCTCAAGATGTGGGCCGGTTGAGTCGTTCTGGGGCGCGCGCGTGAAGATTCGGCGCTACCGCTTGCTGACAGGCGCTTCCGGCATCATCGTTGAGGGAGCGCAGTTCATGAGGAGCGTTCGTGCACCCCGGACCGTTTGAGTGGGCGAGAGAGCACCCGAGCCAGGCGCGGCGCGCGCTGCCCGCCGAGGGCATCTACTACATCATCTCGGACATCCACCTGGGCGACGGGTCGATGACCGACATCTTCGTGGCCAAGGACCGGCACTTGTTGCGGTTCTTGGACAAGGTAGACGCTGAAGGCGCCACGCTGATCGTCGCTGGGGACGCCATCGACTTCTCCCAGTCGTGGTCACTCACGCCGATCCTGCGGGCGCATGGCAAGGTGCTCGGCGCCTTCTCTCGCCTCGCGGCGAAGGGCCGCATGACCTACGTCATCGGCAACCACGACTTCGACCTGCGGCTCTACGACGAGCTTCTGAACCTGCCCGTCGTGGGCGAGGTGCAGATCGGCGACGACATCCTCGTTCGCCACGGCTACGAGTACGACCCGGTGATCGGCCCCGACATCGGCCGCTCGGAGTTTCGCACCCGGGTTCACCACGGCATCGAGCGCTTCTTCGGCATCTGGCTGCGCCTGCCGCTCCAGCACTTCTACAACCTGCCCAACCGCCTCGCGTTCTGGCTGTTCCACAAGGCGGCGCTGCTCACCTTCGCCAAGGCGGAGCTCGTGCAGCGCATCACCGGCGACGACAGCGGCGTGAAGGCCGCCAAGCTGGAGAGCGAGTATTGGCTCCTCGCCCAGCTCGGCGACCCGGGCGGCCTGTTCCGCCCCGTGCGAGAGGCCGCGCTCAAGGGCGATCACAAGCTGCTCGTCTGCGGGCACAGCCACCTGCCCGGGGTGGTGCGCCTCGGCCCCGAGCGCCTGTACGCGAACACCGGCTCCTGGACCTTCAACACCGCCACGGTGATGCGCATCGACGCCTCCAAGCCGCCCTCTGAAGAGTCCGTCGTGGTGCAGGACTTCATCAGCGGCAAGGTGTACGGGGACCGGCTCTACAAGCCGCTCATCGCCGGGGGCCTCTACGGGCTCACGTTCTTTGACTGGTGGGACCGGGTGTATCGGGGCTGGCTGCGCTTTGAGCTCAACGACGGCGCGTCGAGCCAGAGCGAGCCCCGGTGAGCCTGCCGCCGCCGATCTCCATCCGCGGCGCCCGTGAGCACAACCTCCAAGGCGTCACCGTGGACCTGCCTCGGGGCGCGCTGATCGTGCTCTCGGGGCCGAGCGGCTCGGGCAAGTCGAGCTTCGCCTGGGACACCCTCTACGCCGAGGCCCGGCGGCGCTACGCCGAGACGATGACCGGCCGCGCCCGGGGCCTCCTCGACCTGCGCCTGCGCCCCAAGGTGGAGAGCGTCACCGGCCTGCCGCCGACCTTGGGCGTGGGGCAGCGCCTAGAGGGCGCCATCGGCGGAGCCCAGCGGGTGGGCGAGCTGACGGACCTGCGGGAGCTGCTCATCGTGCGCCTGTGCCACGACGGCGTGCAGCGCTGCCCCACCTGCGGCGACGTGGTGCGGGCCTGGCGGAGTGATGAGCTGGTCGCCGAGCTTCTGCGGCTGCCTGAAGGGGCGACGGTCTCGATCTTGGCGCCGCTGCTCGTGGCGGTGAAGGGCGGGCACAAGGCCCTGCTCGACGGTCTCCTCGCCGAGGGCTACGCCCGGGCCCGCATCGACGGCGTGGTGGAGCGGCTCGACGAGCTCGGCCCCCTCGACGCCCGCCTGCCGCACACGATCGAGCTCGTCATCGACCGAATCCGGATCGCCCCCGACCGCGAGGAGCGGCTGTACGAGGCCACCCGGGCGGCGTGGCGGGTCGGCGGCGGGCGGCTCATCACGCTCACCCAGGCCGGGGAGACGGTCTACGCCGAGACCCCGTGGTGTGGGCGCTGCGGGCTGAGCCTGCCCCGGGCGGCGCCGACCTTGTTCACTGAAGACGGCGCCGGGGAC
>JBEAVX010000030.1:0-10334 GCA_041160755.1 Pseudomonadota bacterium | reverse complement strand
GCCCGCACGGTGTACCGCCCGCCGGGGACAAACAGCCCCGCGGCGTCACGCCCGTCCCAGAGGGGGTCGGCGGCGTCAAGCGGACGCACCAGCGCCCCGGCGGCGTCGTAGACCTCCAAGGTCGGCGTGGCCGTGATGACCTCGACGACGACGTCGATCGACACCGGCCCGCCGAGCACCGGGTCGAAGGCCGGGGGGGCGGTGAGGCGGATCGCGCCGACGTCAGCGGGCTTGTCGGGGTCGGTGACGTTCAGATCGAGGGACCCGCCACGTTCACAGCCGAGGAGCAGGACAAGGAGGAGAGAAGACATGGCGAGAGGGTAGCCGCGACGACCTGGGCTCCGCCACACCGTGACAGGCTCTTGACCCACCGTGAACAACGCGCTCCCCACGGCCTAGGGCGTGAGACCGGGATACGTCCGGCGCACCCCCGGAGGCCACCGCGATGACCCCGCTCCTGCTCACCCCTGGACCGCTCACCACCTCAGAGGCCACCCGTCGCGCGCTGTTGGACGACCACGGCAGCCGCGATCCTGCCTTCGTCCAGAGATTTCAGGCGGTTCGCCAGCGCCTCGTCGCGCTCTTGGACACGACCGGGGCGTTCACCTGCGTGCCGATGCAAGGCAGCGGCACCTTCGCCGTCGAGGCGATGATCGGCACCCTCACCCCGCCCGACGGCGGCGTGCTCGTCTGCGTGAACGGGGCCTATGGCGAGCGCGCCGCGGAGATCGCCGAGCGCGCCGGTCGCCGGGTCACCCGCCTCACCTTCGCCGAGACCGAGCCCGTCTCCCCTGCCCGCCTCGCCGACGCCCTCGCCGCCGATTCAACCATCGGGCACGTCGTGCTCATCCACAGCGAGACGACGACGGGGCTCGTGAACCCCGTGGACGCCGTCGCGGACGTGGTCCTCGCCGCCGGGCGCCGCCTGCTCATCGACGCCATGTCGAGCTTCGGCGCCTTGCCGCTCTCGGGCCGCGCGCCGATTGACGCCGTCGCGTCGTCGGCGAACAAGTGCCTCGAAGGGGTGCCCGGCCTCGCCTTTGTGCTCACCCGCATCGACGCCTTGGCCCCCTGCGCCGGGCGCTGCCACTCGGTCTCCCTCGATCTTCACGCCCAATGGCGCCGTCTGGAGCGAGACGGCCAGCTCCGCTTCACGCCGCCCACCCAGGTCATCGCCGCCCTCGACGTGGCGCTTGACCAACACGCCGAGGAGGGCGGCGTCGCCGGGCGCGGCGCGCGCTACGCCGAGAACCGGGACGTGCTGATCCGGGGCCTCCGCCGCCTGGGCCTGCGCACGCTCCTCCCCGAGGCCCACCAGGGCCCGATCATCGTCACCGTGCACACCCCGGCGCACCCAAACTTCCAATTTGAGCGCCTCTACGAGGACCTGGCCGCGCGGGGCTTCCTCATCTACCCCGGCAAGCTCACCACGGCGGACACCTTCCGGGTGGGCTGCATCGGCCAGGTCTTCCCCGACGACCTCCGGCGCTTTCTTGTCGCGGTGAAGGACACGCTGGACGGCATGGGCGTGCGCCTGGAGGCCGCCGAGCCGAGCCACCTTCAAGCCGTGATCTTCGACTGGGCGGGCACCGTCGTGGACCACGGCTGCCTCGCGCCGGTCGGGGCGTTTCTGGAGGTCTTCGCCTCCCGCGGCGTCGTGGTGACCATGGACGAGGCCCGGGGGCCCATGGGCACCCACAAACGAGAGCACATTCGGCGCATGTTGCTCGACCCCGCCGTCGCCGCCCGCTGGGTGGCCGCGCGCGGCGCCGAGGCCACCGACGCCGACATCGACGCCCTCTACGCCGACCTGGAGCCCCTCGCCTTGGCCGCGCTGCCGCGCTTCGCGGCGCTCATCCCCGGCGCGCTGGAGACCGTGACCGCGCTCCGCGCCCAAGGGCTCAAGATCGGCTCCACGACGGGCTACAATCGGGCGATGTTGGACGCGCTCCTGCCCTTGGCCGCCGAGCAGGGCTACACGCCCGACTGCGCCGTGGCCGCGAGCGAGGTGCGGGCCGGGCGCCCGTCGCCGTACATGGCCTGGGAGGCCGCCGCGCGCCTCGGCGTTCACCCGGCCTGGGCCTGCGTGAAGGTCGGCGACACCCCCGTCGACATGGCCGAGGGGCTCAACGCCGGGATGTGGGCCGTCGGCGTGGCCGAGGCGGGCAACGAGGTCGGCCTGAGCCTGGAGGAGCTTCGTACGCTGGCCCCCGAGGACCGCGCCGCCCGCCGAGACCACGCGCGGGATGTGCTCACCCGCGCTGGGGCCCACCTCGTCGTCAGCTCAATCGCTGAGCTGCCCCCGGCCATCGCCCAGATCAACGCCTGGCTCGCTGAAGGTCGCCGCCCGGGCGCGTGAGCGAAGCGCCCGTGGTCGTTGTATGCTTGCACGTATGTGGCTCATCTGGTCCTCTCTGGCGCTCGCCGGAACCCTCACCCCTGGCGCCCCCGTTGAGCGGGCCGCCGCCCTTCACGTCACCAACGGCGGCTTCGCGCGCATCGGGGACGTCGTCTCCGGCATCGTGCCGCCGACGTTCCCGGTCTCGGACATCGGCGGAAGCTTCGCCTGTGACGACGCGGACGAGAACCCGCTGACGTACAGCCTCAGCGCCATCGATCTCACCTTGGCCGCTGAAGATGTGCAGCTCGTCGCCGGAGACGGCGCGCTGGATCTGACCCTGTTCTTGTCGTTGGGCTCCACCCCGGCGGAGCTCGACATCTCCGGGGACTGCTCGTTCTTACAAGACCTGAACGAGACCTGCGGGGTAGAGCTCCCCACCACCTCCGTCGTGGTGAACCTGCGCCTCGCCTTGGCGCTCGTGCCCGACGGCGCCGGGGGCAACACGATCACGGTGAGCGCGTCGGATCCGACGATCACCCTCTCCCCCATCGGCAACCCGCTCTCCGACTGCACCTTGGCGAGCGCCATCGGCACCCTGCTCGGCCAAGACGAGGAGGCGATCTCGAAGCTGCTCCTGTCGTTCATCGAGCCCGAGCTCGCGGGCTTAGGCGCCGAGGTCGAGACGGCCGTGGCCGACGCCTTGGGCAGCCTGCTCATCGAGACCGACTTCAGCCTCGGCGACTCCACCTTAGGCATCAGCCTGTACCCGAGCGAGCTGCGCCTGGACGAGACCGGCCTGATGCTCGGCCTCGCCGCCGCGATCACCCCGGGCACGATCTCCTCGTGCATCGAGCCCGGCGAGGGCACCACCGTCGCCAACCCCGAGTGGCCGACGCTCTCCGAGCGCGCCTGGGACAGCTCCCTCAAGTACGACGCGGCGCTGATGCTCAACAAGGACCTGCTCGACGTGCTTCTGTGGAACGTCTGGGCGGGCGGGCTTCTGTGTGTAGACGTCGCCACCTTGGGCGTTCCCCTCGACACGGGGCTCTTCTCAAACCTCTTCGGCGAGTCCTTCGCCGCGCTGTTTGACCCGGCGAACCCCTCGCCCGTAGGCGTCATCACCGCGCCTGTGGCCCCGCCGACCGCCGTGTTCTACGACGACGGCGCCCCGATCCGCATCGCGCTGAACGACTTCGGCCTCGACTTCTCGGCGAACATGGACGACCGAGACCTGCGCCTGTTCCGCGTCGGCGTGCTCGCTGAAGTCGGCATCGACCCGAACCTCAGCGCAACGGCCTTTGAGCCGGCGCTGATCATCGACACCAACGCCATCGGCTTCACCGAGCCCTACAACGAGCTCGTCTCCCCCGGCTTCTCCGCGGGCCTCGCCGAGTTCATCCCCACCGTGCTCAGCTCGCTGTTGCCCGACGACCTCTTGCCGACGATCGCCATCCCGTCGTTCTTAGGCGTCGGCCTCAAGACGGCGTTCTGGGAGCCCGACGACTCGGGGCAATGGATGGGCGGGTTCTTGTTGCTCGACATTGAGAACGTGCAGCCCGTCGAGGTGGCCGGCTGCTCGGGCGGCAGCTTCGGCTGTGATGGCTTCGAGGGCGAGGGCGATCCCTTCGACTTTGAGGCGATCCTGGGCTGCGGTGAGGCCGGCGCGGGCTGTGAGCAGGGCTGCGAGGGCGGCGAGAGCTCCTGCGCCACGCACCCGAACGGCCACCGCCGCGCGGGCGGGCCCAGCGGGCGTGTGCTGATGGTCGGCTTCTTCTTGGGACTCGCCATGGCGCGACGCCGGGCGTAAAACGCAGCGCGGGCGCCGCCTCCGGCTGTGGAGACGACGCCCGTGGGCGACAGACCGATCGGTCTATCGTGCTGGCCTGCGCCTTAGAGGCTAGAGACCTGGGCGCCCAGCATCGAGTCCAGCCGCGCGATCTCGCGGTTGAGCTGCTCCAGGGCCTTGGGGTCGAGCTTGCGGCGCACGGTGCCGTGGTACTCGATGGGGTCGAGGACCTTGTCGCCGCGCTCGATCTGGTAGTGCAGGTGCGGCGCCGTGGAGCGGCCGGTGTTGCCCGCCGCGGCGATGACCTCCCCGGCGGCGACGTGCTGGCCCTCTTTCACGTTGACCTTGTCCAGGTGCAAGAACTTGGCGAGCACGCCGTCGGCGTAGCGCACCTCGACGCAGTTGCCGTTCGCCGTCCAGTTCCAGTTGACCCGGGTGACCGTGCCCGGCTTCGGCGTCATGACCGGCGCTCCGACCTCGGTCTTGAAGTCCATGCCCTTGTGGGTGGGGCGATCCTTCAACAGCGCGGTGATCTGGATGTAC
Organism: Pseudomonadota bacterium; assembly: GCA_041160755.1. GTDB lineage: Bacteria > Myxococcota_A > UBA796 > UBA796 > CAJQPC01 > JADKFE01. The sequence goes on along the minus strand of JBEAVX010000030.1, from coordinate 5,664 downwards.
TCCTCGATCGGGCCGTTCACGAGGCGGTGCGGCACCTCGGTGCCGTCGGGGTACCAGTAGCTCGGGTAGGCGTCGCCGGGGGCCTTGAAGCGGTAGGCCTTGAGCGTCACGCCGGCCTTGGAGCTCTTGAACCAGGCGACGGGCAGCTCGATCTCGGCGGTCTCGGTGCGGCGCCAGACGGTGCGCACCTCGTCACCCTTCTGGAGATCGCGGCGCAGGTCGAGATCCCAGACGAAGAGGCGGGAGTACACCGCGGCGACGGCGTCACCGTCCTCGCCGACGGCCTCCTGGAAGGTGCGGGCGAGGCTGTGCACCACACCCGACTGAACGACGTTGAAGCCCGCGGCGCCGGCGGTGCTCTCGTTCATGCCGACGACGGCGGTGGCCTGGATGCCGCCGACGACGGCCTCACCGCCCTCTCCGGCGGCGGTGGCCTCGGCGGCGATCACCGCCGACTCCGGGGCGTCGTCGCCGCGCATGACCGACCACACGAGGGTGAGGTTGACCACCAACGACACGCCCAAGAAGGCGTAGAGAAGGTAGGGGGGACCGTCAGGGCGGTAACGATCGGTGCGCAGCTCCATGTCAACCTCAGCGGCAGCGGGGTCAGCGGCGGGAATGCTCAGCGGCAGCTCAGCGGCGGGGGCCCGCTCGGTCACGACACGCGCGGTCCGATGGGCGAGTCCACCTTGACTCAAAAAAGTGGACACGTCAAGAGCAATGTTGAGGTGAGCTTATAAGGATGTGATCTGCCGAAAGTTATGGCGACGGGCGCCCCCTTGGAGGCCCTTCGCGCACAACCGAGGTAAGATGATCCTATGTTTCGATTCACGTCCGACGACGCGCCGGACCTCCCTGATGAGGTCTTGACGGGCGCGCTCTTCGCGGGAGTGCCCCCGGCGGGACGCCGGGCGTTCCTCTCCCAGCTCACTCACCTCTCGGCCTCGCCGGGCACGACGCTTTATGCCCAGGGCGAGTCGGGGGACACCCTCTGGATCGTGCTCGCCGGCGAGATCACCGTGCGCCGGGTCTTGGACGACGGCCGGATCGTCGAGCTCGACCGCGCCGGCCCCGGCGACGTGTTCGGCGAGATGGCGCTCATCTCCCCCGCGCCCCGATCGGGCAGCGCCGTCGCCGAGTCTGAGTCCGAGCTGCTCGTCTTGCGGCGCGCCCAATACCGCCAGCTCCTCAACGAGCGGGATCCTGCGGCTGAGGCCTTGCTTCGCACGATCACCCTGCGCATCTGCCGCCGCCTCCGCCAGATCGACGCCCGCATCGCCTTGGCCCATGACGTGCAGCGCCCTGGCGTCGATCTCAGCGCCCGCCTCGCGGACCTCCCGCTCATCGGACGTGCCCCATGATGGAGCTCGTGGACGTGCCGATCTTCCGGGGCCTAGAGCCCCACATCGCCCAGTCCATCGCCGCGGTGTTCACCCGGCGCAGCGTGGCGGCGGGCGAGCAGCTCTTTCGCCAGGGGGATCCCGGCGACGCCATCATCGTCGTGCTCGACGGCCTCTTTGAGCTGATTCAGGACGAGACGGGCGAAGAGGTCCACCTCGCGGACGTCGGCACGGGCCGGGTGGTCGGGCTCATCTCGCTGATCGACCCGGGCCCCCGCACGGCGACGCTGCGCGCGCTGGAGGACGGCGAGGTGGCGATCCTCGACTCGGTCACCTTCCAGAAGCTCTGGGACGCCCAAGGCGACGCCGCCGCCCGCCTGCACTTTCAGCTCGCCTTGGCCACGGTGCATGAGCTGCGCTCGGCGCACCGAAAGCTCATCGAGCTCCTCAACCTCCCGGGGTTCCCGACGCCAGCGGATCCCGTCGTCGAGCGCGCCTTGTTCAAAGCCGAGCGCCTCGTCGAGCCCACGGGCTGAGCCCGGCCCGATCGGGATACGTTCATCCGCCTCCCCCACCTGGAGCGCCTGATGAGCACCCCGTATGATCTGATCGTCCTCGGCGGAACCTGCATCACCCCCGCTGGGCCCGCTCGGGTAGACGTCGGCGCGCGGGACGGGCGGATCGTCGCCTTCGGGGATCTCGCGGGGCACGACGCCGTCGAGCGCATCGACGCGCGCGGCCTGCATGTGCTGCCCGGCGTCATCGACACGCAGGTTCATTTTCGGGAGCCGGGCTTAGAGCACAAGGAGGATCTCCACACCGGCACCGCCGCCGCGGCCTTGGGCGGGGTCACGACGGTGTTTGAGATGCCGAACACCAAGCCCTCGACGACGACCCCCGAGGCCCTGGCCGACAAGGTGGCGCGGGCCACGGGCCGGGCCTGGACCAACTTCGCCTTCTTCTTGGGGGCGAGCCCGGAGAACGCCGACCAGCTCGGCCTGTGGGAGCGCGCCCCGGGCTGCTGCGGCGTGAAGGTGTTTATGGGCAGCTCCACCGGGGATCTGCTCGTGGACGACCTCGCCGTGCTCAAGCGGGCCCTGCGGTCAGGCCGTCGGCGCGTCGCGGTTCACAGCGAAGACGAGCCCCGGCTGCGGGAGCGACGCGCGCTCCTCGACGATCCAGACGTGCGGGTGACGATGCACCCCCACTGGCGCGACGCCGAGACGGCCATCCGCTCCACCAAGAACCTCCTGCGCCTCGCCCGAGAGACCGGCCGCGCGGTGCATGTGCTGCACGTCACCACCGGCGACGAGCTGGCGCTCCTCGCCGAGCACAAGGACATCGCGACGGTCGAGGTCACCCCGCAGCACCTCTTCTTCGCCGCGCCGGAGTGTTACGAGCGCCTCGGTTCTTTGGCCCAGATGAACCCGCCGATCCGCGAGGCGCACCACCGCGACGCCTTGTGGGCCGCCCTTCGTGACGGCGTCGTGGACGTGATCGGCACCGACCACGCCCCGCACACCTTGGCCGAGAAGGCCCAGCCCTACCCCAAGAGCCCCTCCGGCATGACCGGCGCGCAGACCTTGGTGCCCCTGCTCCTCGACTGGGTTCACCAGGGTCGGCTGAGCCTGCAGCACGTCGTCGAGCTGGTCTGCCACGGCCCGGCGCGGGTGTACAACCTCGCCGCCAAGGGTCGCCTCACCTTGGGCTACGACGCGGACCTCACCCTCGTGGACCTAAACGCCCGCCGCACGATCACGAACGCGCAGCAGGCGAGCCGCGTGGGCTGGACCCCTTACGACGGCCACACCGTCACGGGCTGGCCGATGGGCACCGTCGTCGGCGGGCGCGTGGTGATGCAGGACGGCGAGCTTCGCGGCGCGCCGACGGGGGCCCCGGCGCGGTTCTGGGACACCTTGGGCGGCTGAACGATCACCGGGCCAGGCCCCCTCGGAGAGACGCGGAGCGGCTGGCAGGCCACGATCGGCGGAGGATTCGCCACGATCTCGCGGCCGCGGCCACGCTGGGCCGACGCGAGCCGGTATCCTGCCGAGAATGAGCCCTCTCCTCCTCCTCGCGCCCCTGCTCCTCGTCGCGGTGGGCGTGATCACGCTCCGCCTCGCCGAGCCGCGCCTGGTCTACAAGCCGCCGACGCTCAGCGCCGAGGCCCTGGGCGCGCTCATCGCTGAGGCGGGCGGGACGCCGATCCCCCTGACCACCGCCGACGGGCTGCGGCTCACGGCGCTGAGCGCGGGGCTAGATCGCCCGAAGCTCGTCGTCTTGTTCTCGGGGAATGGGTCCTGCCCCGGCCAACGCCCCACCCGCTACGCCCGGTTTCTGGGCTGGGGGCTCGGCGTGCTGCACCCGAGCTACCGTGGGTACCCCGGCAGCGAGGGCCGCCCGAGCGAGGCCGGGCTGATCCGCGACGCCGAGGCCACCTGGGCGGAGGCCCGGCGGCACCACGCGGCGAAGGACATCCTCGTCTTCGGGAAGTCGCTCGGGGGTGGGGTCGCCGTGCGCCTCGTGAGCCACCTGCCGCCCGAGGAGCAGCCCGCCGGGCTCATCATCGAGTCGAGCTTCTCCGAGCTCTGGCGCGTCGCCGAGCGGGAGTGGCCTGGCCTCCCCGCCCGTCACCTCATGGCCACCCGGTTTGAGTCCGTGCGCCACGCGCCGAAGATCACCTGCCCGGTGCTCATCGTGCACGGCGACCAAGACGAGCGCATCCCCCTCTCCCACGGCGCCGCCCTCGCCGCGGCCGCGCCCGACGCCCGGCTGCACGTCGTGCCCGGCGGGGATCACAACAGCGATCTGCTGCTGCACACAGACGCCGAGCGCGCCGTTGAGGCCTTCGTGCGGGACACGCTCAAGCTGGGGTGATCCGCCGCGCCGCCGTTGTTCGTGGGACGAATCGACGGTGTAAGATGCGCAGATGCAGCTTCGCCAACGCCACTTCATCGACAGCCACAAGCTCGCGACCGGGCTTTGCACCTTGGGCCTCATGGGGGCCTACGACGCCTGGGACAACGCCACCGCGTGGCTCTACCTCGGGCTCCACGGCGGATACGGCGTGCTCTGGGCGTTGAAGTCCCGAACCTTCCCCGACGCGCAGTGGGAGTCGGCGAGCTCGATCCCGTGGGGGCTCACGATCTGGGGGGCCCTGAGCCTGTATTGGGTGAGCCCGTGGCTCATCACCTCACGGGACCTGGCGGCGCCCCCGTGGCTGGTGGGCGTCGCGACGTTGACCTTCACCCTCGGCGTGTTCTTACACTTCGCCTCCGACATGCAAAAACACATGCACCTCCAGACCCGGCCGGGCACCCTGCTCAACGACGGGCTCTGGGCGCGGCTGCGCAACCCCAACTACCTCGGCGAGCTGCTCATCTACGCGGGCTTCTCTAGCCTCGCGATGCACCCCGCGCCCTTCGTCGCCCTGGGGGTCATGGTGGCGTTTGTCTGGGTGCCCAACATGCTCAAGAAGGACCGATCCCTCTCGCGGTACCCAGAGTTCGCGGACTGGCGGGCACGTAGCGCGCTGTGGATCCCTTATCTCTGGTGATCCTGTGGAGCGTCGGTTAGCGAGAGCGCGTCGGCGCGGCGGCTCTGACCCCGTGGCTGATTCTCAGGAGGCGCGCGCGTGAACCCAAGGAACCTCTCGGTGATGTTGTTGCGTGTGGTAGCCGCCTTGTGCCTCATCGTCGGCATCCGGTACACCACGACCAGGAGCATCCTCGGCTACCACGAGGCCTTCATCGGCGTGCGGGTCTCCGAGCTTCCTGGCAGAACACATGAGCTTTTGCTCAACTTTCTGCACCTCGCCGGGATCGAGTTCATCGCGCTCAGCGTCATGCTCGCGCTGCTCAGCCGGGGCCCCTTCGCCCGGGGTGAGCCCTGGGCGTGGTGGTGTGTGGCGCTGACGATGGTGCCGGTCCTCGGCGTGCTCACCGTGCTCAGCTTTAGCGTCGGCCCCCAGTCGCCCCAGAAGCTCGCCGTGGCGGTGCTCCTGTTGATGTTGACCACCCTCACCCTGGGCCGCCCGTCGCGCTACTGGCCGCTGGACGGCCCGCCGCCCTTGGCGCCCTGATCCCGCGGCCGACGATCGCGGCGACAGGCCTCTGAGCAGACCCGCACCTCGTCCCAGACCTTCTCCCAACGTTTGCGCCAGGTGAACGGTCGGCCACAGACGACGCAGACCTTGGAGGGGCGCTCCGAGGGCCGTGAGTGCCCCCGGCTCATCGGCGGCCCAAGACGCGGCCCGCCATCGCCACGCCGCTCAGGTACGCGGCCTCGACGCGGGGGCCGACGCACCAGTCGCCGCAGGCGCCGA
>JBEAVX010000423.1:0-2690 GCA_041160755.1 Pseudomonadota bacterium | reverse complement strand
GATCACCGGCGCAGGCGCGGCCGGAGGCGTAGGCTCTGCGGGCGGAGTCTCCACCGGAGCGGAGTCTTGGGCGAGCGCGGCGCCGAGCGTGATGAGGGTGAGCGTCATCCGTCACACAGCTTGTTGCGCCGATGGGGCGGCGGCGTAGAGGAGAGGTGGTGCGCGGTACAGGATTCGAACCTGTGGCCTTTGGCTCCGGAGGCCAACGCTCTATCCAGCTGAGCTAACCGCGCAGACAACACCCAGCGCTGGTGAGGCCGTGACCTCTCCGCGCTGCCCTCCTCTATAACCCCTGAGCATCGCCTGTCAACCTGGACGGGCGCGTCCCCTGCCCCGCCGCCGCTCAGCCGAGCTCGTCATCGACGGCGCCGCCGCCATAATCGTCGTCTCGGCCGCCTGGCGAGGGGGGCGTGGCCACCCAGCGGCGCATCGCGCGGAGCGTCGTGTCGCCCCAGGCGGGATCCGTGCGCTCAATGGCGAACTTCCGCAGGAGGCCGCCGATGATGAACATCAGCTCCTCGTAGAGGTACATGCGCTCATAGAGCATCTCCTCTTGCCCCGCCTTCACCAGCCCCGGGAGCTTCGCCCCTTGCAGGTCAAAGAAGGCGCCGCGCACGGAGACGCTGTACTCGCGGTCCTCTTTGCGGATCGCGAGGCGCAGCTCACGCACCACGCGGCCCCCGGCGAGGGCCGCCCGTGCCTCTGGCGTGCCCGAGGGGTTCTCGCCGGTGAGCACGGTGCGGGGCTTGTCCTCCTCTTGGGAGCGGAACGCGATGCGGTCGTCCACCCACACGTCCACGGCGCCGACCTCGTCGCCGAGCTGGAAGGTGCCGCCGTCGCGCTCCGAGGCGAACCACAGCCAGGTCAAGAACTCCGAGGGCAGGTGCCCCAGAAGCGCGCGCTCGTCGTCCATCAGGTCTCCCCGCGCAAATCAGAGCCGCCGGTGCGCTCAAGCGCCTTGGCGAGCTCAGGATCTCCTAAGAGATCTAAGGGGTTGAGGGGGTGCAGCTCCAGACCGAAGGTGCGGTGGAAGAGCTTGCGGAAGCGGTCGTTCGCCGACTCGCTGTGGCTGTGGAACAAGACCCAGCCCTCGGGGATGTTCCAGACCAGCTCCACCACGGCCACCCGGGGCAAGGCGCGCTGGAGCCACTCGTGCTCGATTCGCTCCTTCACCTCCTCCTTGACGTTGCGCGGCGGGCGCTCCCGGCCATGCTCGACGCACCACTCGCGCAGCTCTTTGTCGACGGTGGCCTTAAACAGCTTCGCCGGGAGGGCCTTCTTGTCGGCGCGCAGCGAGAACAGCGCGTACTGGTTGTACAGCCAGTCGTCGAGGTTGGAGAAGTCGGTGTCGAGGAGGTTTCGGTGCTGCACCCAGCCGAAGACCTCTTCTTTGCTGACCTTTGAGAAGGGCTCGTGGAAGGCGTTCTGGTTGAGCGCCTCGGGGAAGGTCGCTCGAAACGCCTCGGGCACCTCGCCGCGCACGGCGTACCGACGGGCGCTCAACGCCCCCTTGAGGATTCCCATGCTGTCGGCCTCCAGCTCGCGCGGGCTGCGCGAAGCTGCCCCCTTACTCTGGCGCGGGCCCTCGGGCCACGACGCCCGCTACTCGACGGGCTCCTCGTCGAGCCAGTAGTACGCGCCGACCGCGCGGCCCTCGTCGCCGCGCTCGACGAGCAGGCAGCGGTAACGAACGAGCTCGACGTCACGCTCACGCCAGCGCTCGTAGACCTCGGGCACGGTGAGGCCGAAGTCGCGGCTCTCCCAGGCCACCCGACCATCGACGCTGATCGGCGCGTCGACGGCCTGCGGGCGGTCAAAGAAGACCACACGGTCGCCTCGGATGGGGCCGTCGGGCGTCCAGAGGCCCAGTGAGATCGGCACGGTGCCCGCGAAGGGGCTGCCGGGTCGCGCGACAAAGCAGCGGAGCGACATAGACGCTCAGTCCTCTTCGGAGAGCCGCGCGAGGCCGTGGCGCAGGGCGGCCATCTCGGCGCCACCCTTCACCGAGAAGCCAAGCTCGTACTTGGAGATCCAGATGATCTTGCCCTTGAAGACCTCGCCTTCGAGGAAGGTGAGCTCGACGGTGCGGCCCCGGTCGAGGGCCTCAAAGAGCCGTCGGTTGGAGAAGTTCACCCGGTCTTGGGGTTTGACGGCGGGCTCACGCGGGCGCGCCTTGATGTCGTTGTCGTACCGCACGGCGCGGCGCAGGCGCTTGCGCTCGTCCGCGTCGCAGAGGAGCTTCACCTGGAGCTTATGAATGCGCTCCTCGGGCTTTCCAGCCTCTTGAAAGACGATCTCGTAGCGCTCGGACGCCAAGACCACGCCCTCGATGTTCCGGTTGCCCATCAACGCCAGCGCCACGGGCTTCTTGGTGCGGGCGGCGTCGTCTAAGGCGGAGCGGTCGCGGTGCTCGCTGACGTGGGCGTCGAGGCGCATCTTGAACAGCACGGCGCTGAGCTCGGCCTGCTTGAGCACGATCTGCGTCGCCAAGGCCCGTGTTATGCCGTGTTTGCGGATGAGGTTCTCGACCTCGGCGGCCTGGACCATCCGCTTGAGCACCTCGTTCAGCTCTTCTTTTCCCGTGGCGATGGCGGTGGCGATCTGCTTGTCGAGGCCATGCGAGGTCATGAGCTGGGCGATCTTTCGCTCAAGCTGGGGATCACGCTGCGGGCGAGTGGGCCGTCTGGGGG
>JBEAVX010000347.1:0-3123 GCA_041160755.1 Pseudomonadota bacterium | reverse complement strand
GTCCAAGGAGCCGATCTTGTACAGGGTGTGGGCCAACATCTGCGGGGCGCCGATCAGGGTCAGCTCGCCGTGATCGTGGAGCAAGGCGCGCAGGGCGGTGATCCCGGCGGCGACGCTCACGCCGTCGGGGAGCTCCAGGTGCGTGAGATCGAGGCGCAGGGGGGCGGCGCCGAGGCGCCCAGCGGCGGCGGCGGTGATCTCGGCCCAGCCGCGCTCGGCCTCGGCGGCGCGAAGCTCGCCCTCGACGGTCACGGCGCCGCCCTGGAGGGTGAGCACGAGGCCGGTCAGCGGATCGCCCCGCCCGCGCCGTCGGAGGCGCCCAGGATGCCGCGCTGGTTAAACGCGAGCCACTGGCCGCCGGGCAGGCTGCGCAGCACACGGCGCTCGGTGCCGTCCATGTTGCGCTCGATGATGGCGCCGGAGCGGCCGGGCTCCAAGAGCAGGCCCGTCTCGGCGTCTACCCAGGCGAAGGGGTGCAGATCGTTCACCTCGTGGATGACGTCGTTGTTCTGCAGGTCCACGAACAGGACGGTGCAGCGGTCGTCCGACGGCAGGCGCAAGGCGGCGTAGCGGCCCCCGGTGATGCCCCAGAGGCGGTCGATCTCGACCTTAAAGTCGAGCACGTCGCGGCCCTCGCCGGGGCGGCCCTCGCGGATGGCCTCGCTGAGATCGTAGTGGCCGAGCACGCCGTCGGTGTCGAGCACGAGCAGGTCCGGGCGGCGGTTCACGAACGCGAGGCGGGAGATGGGCGTCTCGGCCAGGGGGACCGGCGGGTGAACGGCGTCGCGGCCGGTCTCGGGATCGAGGATCTTCACCGCGCCCTTGGGCGTGACCACGCCGAGCCAGGTGCCGCTGCCCGAGAGCGCCATGGCCCGGGGCCAGCGGAGCTCCAAGGCCTGGTTGCGGGCGAGATCCCACCAGCGCACGCCGCCCGAGGCGAGCTGCGCGGCGACGACGCTGCCGCCCACGGCGATCTCGACGGCGTTCACCGTCTCTTGGCCGCCGTCGAAGAGCTTCTTGCCCGTGCGTGTGGAGTAGACGAGCAGGGGGCCCTTCATGGGCTGCACGAGCACGAGCTGGCCGTCGCGGTCGATGCGGCTCCAGGCGAGCTCCCCGGCGTTGGGCTCGATGACGTTGACGCGGTTGTCGTCCTTCCAGACGGTGATGCGGTCGGTGTGGGTGGCCGCGCGGAAGGCGCCGAAGCCGCTCGCGGTGATCACCGGGGGCACGCCCTCGTCGTTCTGGCCGTGCAAGAGGCCGTCGGAGCCGCCCACCTGAATCCCGGCGTGGCTCCACAGGCCCACGCCCGAGGAGTCCGGCGCGCCGTGCTTGAGGCTCTCGACGGGCTGAAGGTCGGGCAGAGAGAAGACGTGGACCGAGCGGCGGGTGATGGCGGCGGCCTGCTGGCCGTCGGGGGAGAGCACGACGTTGCCGATGCCCGAGCCGCCGCGCGTGGCGAAGGACGCGCAGAGCACGCCGTCGATGACGCGCAGGAGCGAGATGCCCGCCGGGCCCGAGCACACGACGTAGGTGTAGTCCCGGGAGAAGTAGGCCTCGTCCGCCGGCATCTGGATCTTGTCCATCGGCAGGCCCTCGCGGGTGCGGAGGTCCACCAGGCGGGGCTGGCCGTTGCCGTCGATGCACAAGAGGCGGTCGCCCCGGGCGTCGAACTCCACGGTGACGCCGCCGAAGCCTTGCCAGGCGATCTCGCGGTCGCCGCGCTGGATGTCCCAGAGGCGCACGAGGCCATCGACGGCGATGGACGCGAGGCGAGTGCCTTCAGGGGAGATCGCCACGCCGCGCATGGCGCGAACGCGGCCTCGGGCGCCCTCGCGGCGCTCCAAGAACACGGCCTGGCCGTTGTCGGTGCGGTAGACGCCGACGGTGCCGTCGTCGTCGCCGACGGCGATGTAGCCCCCGCCTCGGATGAGGCCGATGCTGTGGGTGATCGGCGCGCCGGGGTGAAAGACGAGGCCCGGCGCGGTCTCGTTGCGCCGGGTGACGGCGACGACCCCGTTGGCGTCGGCGGTGGCCCAGACCCCGCTGTGGGGATCGTAAGCGGCCCCGGTGATGGGCGCGTCATGGACGTTGGGACAGAACTGGTCAGCGAGCGACGGCATCCGCGATCTCCTCTCCCTGTCGGCGGCCTGCCCCCGCCAGGGCAGCAGGCAGAGGATACACCCACGGGGTAGTATCTCACCACAACCGCCCTGGCGCCCCCGCGAGGATCACCTTGGCCCGGATGACCCGAGCTGCGTTCCTGTGGCATCACCACCAGCCCGACTACCGCGACCCGGCGACGGGCCGCCCGATGATGCCGTGGACCCGCCTGCACGCGCTGCGGGGCTATCGTGACGTGGGCGTGGCGCTCCAAGAGAGCGGCGCGCCGATGACGGTGAACCTCGTGCCGTCGCTCCTCGACCAGCTCGACTGGTACGCGGCGGGCGGCGGCGACAGCCACCTCGATCTCACCCGACGCCCCGCGGCGGATCTCAACGAGCATGAGCGCGCGGAGATCCTCCGCACCTTCATCGCGGGTCACCCGGCGATGTTCGGCGCGTGGCCCGGCGCGCGGCGGCTCAAGGAGCGCCGAGAGCGCGGCGAGCCGTTCGGGGTGAACGAGCTGCGCGATCTTCAGGTGTGGTCCACCTTGGCTTGGGTGGGCTGGAGCGGCGCGCGGGACGAGCCGGCGCTCCAGGCCCTGCGCAAGAAGGGCGCGGACTTCACTGAAGACGACAAGGCCGTGATGCTCGCGGCCTGCGCGCGCCTCGTGCGCTCGGTCATGCCGCTCTACCGCGCCTTGGCCCAGCGCGGCGTGGCCGAGATCTCCGCCTCGCCGTACTACCACCCCATCCTGCCGCTCTTGATCGACACCGAGAACGCCCGGCGCTGCCTGCCGGACCTCCCGGCGGACATCCCCCGGGTCAAGCGCCCTGAAGACGCCCTCGCCCAGCTCATCCGTGGGCGTGAGCGGGTGGAGCGCGCGGTGGGGGCGGACGTGGTCGGGCTGTGGCCGCCTGAAGGCGCGATCTGCCATGAGCTGCCGGAGATGGCGGCCCGGGCGGGCTTTCGGTGGCTGGTGAGCGACGAGGGCAACCTCTTGCGCTCCGAGCGTGACTTCTC
>JBEAVX010000310.1:0-6044 GCA_041160755.1 Pseudomonadota bacterium | reverse complement strand
GCTCGGGGCCGCTCTCTTTGGTGGTGGGCGAGCCCAAGAGCACGAGGTGCCGTCGAGCGCGGGTCACGGCGACGTAGAGCAGGCGTTTGTGCTCGGCGAGCTCCTCCTCGTGGCGGCGCTGGCTCAGCTCCCCATACAGACCGGGATCGACACGCTCCTGAATGGTGGACTCGGGATCGTGCACCTTACAGGCGAGGCTCCAGCGGCCGTCGAGGCGCCGGGCGATGAGGGGATCTGTGTTGGGTGGGCTGCGCTCGGCGAGGCCGGGCACGATCACCACGGGGAACTCCAACCCTTTGGAGGCGTGAACGGTCATCAGCACCACACGCGCCGCCGCCGGGGTGAGGCTCGCCTCGCTCTCGCGCTGGGCTTGCTCGACCTGACGCACGAGCAGGCGGGCGATCTCCTCGACGCCGCCGCCGCCGCGCTCGTGCAGGGCGTTCACCTTGGAGATGAGGCGCCGCACGTTGGCCTCGGCCTGGCCCGAGGCGTCTTCACGCTGGTAGAGGTGCCAGGCCGCGCAGCCCGAGACGAGGGCCTCGATGAGCGAGGCCGCGGGCACACGGTAGCGGAGCTGGGCGAGGCGGCGCAGCCGAGACTGCGCGCCGTAGACCCGATCCGAGAGCCCCGGCGGCAGCTCCCGGGTGGCGAAGCGGTCGAGGAGCACCTGGGCGTAAAGATCCTGAATGTCTTGATCCGTGAGCCCCATGAGCGGTGAGCGCAGGAGCCCGACCAGAGACAGACGATCGTTGTTGGCCAAGGCGTCGAGCGCGTTGACCAGATCGACCACCTCGGCCCGTGACCAGAAGCCGACGCCCCCCGCCACCACAAACGCCACGCCCCGGCGGCGCAGGGCCTCCTCCCAGATGAGCAGGTGGGTGCGGCTGCGCAGGAGCACGGCGATGGGCGGCGTGGGGTGCAAGGCGCGGTTCAGCGCGTCGAGGCCCTTGTAGACGCCGCGGTCGGGGAGGATCTCGGCGGCCAACAACGACGCGGCGGCCTCGGCCTCGGCCCGGGCGGACTGTGCGCCGGTCTTCTCCCCATGAAGCACGATCCGCACCGAGCCGTCACGCTCTGGGCCCGCGGCGCGAAGCGGGCTGTACCGGGCCTCATAAGCCGGGCCAGGGCGCCCGGTGGGGCCGAGGACCTGGGTGAACAGATCGTTGAACCAGTCGATGAGCTCCGGCGCGCTGCGGAAGTTCTCGGGGAACTCTAGCGCCTTCACCCCAAGCTCGGCCTCGGCGCCACGAAACACGGTCACGTCGCTGCCACGAAAGCCGTAGATCGCCTGCTTGGCGTCGCCGACCAAGAAGATGCGGTCGTTGGGCCCGCCGCCGGGGCGACCGATGGCGCGCACGATGGACCACTGCACCTCGTCGGTGTCTTGGAACTCGTCCACCATGAGGTAACGGAAGCGGCGCTGAAGCTGCTCCACCAAGGCGGGCTTCTCGGCGATGGCCCGGGCGGCGCGGGCCTGGAGCTCGGAGAAGTCCAAGGCGCCACGGTCGAGCAGAGACTCTTGCAGGTGCTCCTGCGCGGCCAAGAACAGTCGGCCCAGGGCCCGCAGCACGTCGAGCAGGGTGCCGTCGGCGCGCACGGGGAGGCGACGGGCGAGGCGGTACCGCTCTGGCCAGTCGCCCAAGGTGGCGGCCAAGGCGCCGAGCTCCTCTTTGGCGGCCTTGAACAGCTCTTTGCGGGGCCAGGCGTCGGCCTTGTCGATGTCGTGCCAGGTGGTGAAGCCCTTGACCTTGCCCTCACGCAGCAGCGCGGCCAAAGAGCGCTGGTAGAGCTCGTACAGTCGCAGCGGGTCGTCTGGCAGGCGCTGGAGGGCCTCAACGAGCGGCTTGAGCTCATCGTGGGCCCAGAACCCCTCGCGGGTCACCCACGAGAGCAGCGTCGCGATGCGCTCTAGGGTGGGCAGGGCCTCGGTGGCCAAGAATCGTTTGACCGTCTCCGGGCGCACGGCGGCGCGGCGGATGAGATCGTCTACGGTCACGAGGCCCGCGGCGTGCTCGGTGAGGCGCTCGGCCAGGGCCCCCCGCTCGGAGAGCGCGGCGTCTAAGGCGGCGAGCACGGTGCGGCGGCTGCCGAAGGCGTCGAGCAGGAGCGGGAAGTCGGGGGACTGGGTCTTGGCGAGCTCCGCCAAGGCGCGCTCGGCGGCGTCGGCGCGGAGGCGCTCGGCCTGAGAGGGCTCCAGCACCTCAAAGCCCGGGTCGGACCGGGTCTCGGCGGGGAACTCGCGCAGAAGACGCCCGCAGAAGGCGTGAAAGGTAGAGATTCGCGCGAGGTTGAAGGTGTCGACGAGGTGGTCCACGGCGGCGATGAGGCGCCGGGCGCGGAGGTCGCCGTGGCGCGCGGTCAGCGCGTCTTGGGCCCGACGCAGGGCCGAGGAGAGGCCCAGAAGCCGCTGGTAACAGCGCTCGGACATCTCTTCAGCGGCCTTCTCGGTGAAGGTCAACACCAACACAGACTCGATGTCGGGCCGAGGCACGCCGTCTCGCGAGACAGCGTCTTCAGCGATCTCCAGCAACAACGCGACGTATCGTAAGGCGAGGGTGTGGGTTTTCCCCGCGCCCGCGCCCGCGCTCACGAGGATCTCGCGGTCAGTCTGCATCGCCGCGCGCTGGGCGTCGGTGAGCTTCAGCGCGGGATCCGCCACGTCCAACCGGACCTTGGGCCCGCTCAGATCAAGCTGCATCGTCAAACCTCGGTGTGCTCACGGGCCCTCGTCGCGCAAGGGGGCTTGGAGGTCCATGCCCTCGGCGTGGGGGCGCAGGCGCTCGGCGCGCTCATGGGACACCCGGCACACCCGAGAGAAGTCACAATGTTCACAGTCGGCGTCACGGTCTCCGGCGAGGGTGGGGTGAAAGCGCCCTCGGCTGAGGCGCTCGGCGGCCCGGGCGGCGTGGTCGAGGTACGCCCGGCCCCGGGTGTGGTCAAAGATGGCTGGCCGGACCCTTGCGCCAGCGAGCTTCTTCACCAGCTCACCGTCTCCCGACCAGCCGACGCGGCCCATGTCTTTCGGGGCCTTCATCTCGTAGTAGCAGGCGGCGACGGGCTGGCCGGGGTTCGCCTGGGTGAGCGCCTCGGCGTAGAGCACGGGCTGGATGAGCAGGCCACGCTCTAACCGTTTGGGATCCTGAACTTTTCCGGTCTTGTAGTCGGTGAGGAGGAGCCCGCCGGGCACACGGTCCACGCGGTCGATCTTCCCCCGCACCGAGAGCGGGCCCACCTGGAGGCCACGGAACTCAAGCTCCACGGCCATGGGCTCGGCGTCGAGGCCGTTGTCTTGTTCACGGGCCAACCAGCACGCGAGCACCCCTTTGGGCTCGTCGTCGATCAGCCCAGCGACCCAGCGGGCGCGCTGCCAGCGGAACAGCTCACGGTCGAAGTTGCCCTCGGCCTCGACCCGGTCAAACACCTCGGTCGCGGCGTCGTAGAGCTCTTTGGAGAGGCGCTCTTGGGGGTCTCCCGGGCGCACCGGGGCCAAGGCGCGGCGCTTAAAGAAGCTCTCCAGCACCTCGTGTAAGGCGGTGCCCCGGCGGGTGGCGGCGACCTCGGCGTTCCACTCCTCGGGCGGCCCCAGATGTAACACAGAGCTGAACCAGTACCGCGCCGGGCAGCGCAGGTACGACTCCAACGACGTGACGGCGATCTCTTCAGGGGGCGTGGGCGGGGTCTGGAGCAGGCCGTCCCGGGCGCCGAAGTTGGCGTCTGATGACCGATCGGCGACGACCTCGTCGTGAAGCTCGGCGAGGGCGACGTCCCCGGCGGGCAAGAGCGCGCGCCAGGCGGGCTCATCGGCGGCGGCGCGCAGGGCGTCGGAGCGGGAGCGCGGCGAGGCGCCGTCAAGATCGACGTCGTCTACGGCGTAACGCCCAAAGCTGCGGGCTTCAGCCTCGGCGGGCAGGTTGAGCGGGACGGAGAGCAGCTCCTCGACGATCGGCGAAGGCGCCAAGGTCTTGCCGTCTTCAGCGGCGGCCCAGGACAGCGTGAGGCGGTCGGGCTCGGGGCCGCGCAGGGTGTTGCGCAGCAAGGAGCAGAACAGGTAGCGGGCCTCGGCGACGGGATCGACGGGCTGGGCGTCGCGCAGGTTCTTGCGGGGCACCAAGAACGGCACCCCGGGCGGCGGTGGGAAGGCGCTGCGCACCAGGCCGCCGAGCCAGAGGCGCTTGGGGGTGAGCCCGCGCAGCTCAGCGGCGGACATCACCTGAACCCGGGTGGCCCCGGCCTGGCTGGGCTGCCACGCCCCGTCTTGAATCGTGGCCTCAAGCTGCTTGTAGAGCTCCATCGCCGGCCAACGATCGGCGGTGACGACGCGGAGATCCTGCACCATGCCGTCAAGCTGGCGCAGGGTCGCGCCCCAGGCCTGGAGGTTCGCCCGGGCGACGTCCGGGTCCTCTTCACAGGCGCCGACACGCTGGGAGAGGCGCAGCTTGTCGGTCACGAAGAGCAGGCGGTCGCGGTACTCTTCAGCCGTGGCGGGCTGGGCGAGGGGCTCCATCCAGCCGGTGATCGTGCTGAGCAGATCGAGGCTTCGTGGGAGGTTCTTGACCTTCGCCTCCAGGTCGTCGCCTTTGTAGCGCAGGCCGAGCCACGCCCGCAGCGGCGCCTCCCAGGTGGCGGGGTCACCGCCGCGCACCCCAGCGGCCCGGCACCACTCGGCCATCTG
Organism: Pseudomonadota bacterium; assembly: GCA_041160755.1. GTDB lineage: Bacteria > Myxococcota_A > UBA796 > UBA796 > CAJQPC01 > JADKFE01. Next base: position 1,372 of record JBEAVX010000310.1, on the reverse strand, counting down.
GGCCGGTCGTAGGGGCGGCGACGGGCGCACGAGCTCCGAGCGCAGCACGTCGAGGAGGTCTTCAGCGGGGAAGTCGCGCAGCGCCAGGCGGGCGATGCGTAAGACGAGCCGCGCGACGGGGCTTGAGCCCAAGGGCTGCCCGGAGGACAAGGCGAAGGGCAGGCCGTGATCCTGAAACACGGCGCGCAGGCGGTCGGCCCGGGCGGAGAGATCGGCCAGCGCGACGACACAATCCTTGGGCTTTACGCCGGAGAGCAGGGCGTCCTTGACCTCGCGGGCGATAAAACGCAGCTCGGCGTCGGGGTCGGGCAGGCGCGCGAGGCGGACGCGGCCGTCGCCGAGCTGGGCCCGGGCGAAGGCGTGGGGGTCGCCCTCGACCTGCAAAGGCGCGTCGCGGAACATGAGATCGGTGAGGTCGGGGTCGGACTCGCCGGGGTAATCGACGCCCGGCTCGACCTCGATGAGCCCGTCGGGGCCCGCGACGACGACCCGGGCGTCTCCTTCGCCGACGAGCGCGTCAAACAGCTCCTTGCGCAGCCGCCGGGTGGCGGCGAAGGCCTTGAGCGACCAGGCCTCGCCGTCGAGATCTTCGTAGTCGAAGAAGCGCGCGGCGGCCTGACCGGCGAGATCGACGCCGATCTCAAAGGTGATGATGACCTCGCAGCCCTCGTTCACCCAGGCCCGAGACAAGGCGATGAGCAGGTTGCGGCGAAGCGACGTGGGCTGGAGCAGGTCGGAGACGACGACGGTGCGCTGGGCGCGTAACCAGTCGCGCAGGGCCGCAGGCGGGCGCTCGACGACGGCGAGCAGCTCACGAAAGGCCCGGGCGCGGGTGCGGTGGCCGGGCACACGCTCCACGGCACGATCGATGGCCGACATCGCCTCGCGCAGCTCATCCTCGTGGGGGGCCCCGGCGATGGGGTCGCGGTCGGACTCCAAGGCCGCCTGGTGAAGCTGGGCGAGGGCCTGGCCGAGGGCCGGGGTGGCGCCCATCTGGCGCATCCACGGGAACCGCTGGGGCGACTGCTCGATGACGCGCTGGGCGATGAGCGCGAGGCTGCGGTCGGGGAGGATCGCCCGGCCTCCGCCGTGGCGCATCGCCAGATCCTCCAAGAGCGCGGTGTAGACCTTGAGCTGGGGCTCAAAGGTGAAGCGCTCGGACTGGGCCTCCCGCAGCTCACGCTCCAGCGCGCGCTCGCCGAGCGGCGCGTCGGTGAGGTACAAGGCCGCCGGACGCCCGACCCCGCTCACGGCGTCAGCGTGCAGAACACCGACCGGCAGCGCCTCACGGCGGCGCCAGCGGGTGCGGCCAAGCAACAGCGTCAGTGAGCCCATGGCGGCGTCGTGGGGGAGGTGGGGTGGAGGGAGCGGG
>JBEAVX010000015.1:0-6655 GCA_041160755.1 Pseudomonadota bacterium | reverse complement strand
GCCGCGCCGCTGCACCACATGCACCCGAAACAAGAGCATCACGGAGACCACCATCAAGGCCAAGATGAGCCCCATCCAGATCCCTTCAGGCCCCCAGCCCAGCTTGAAGCCCAAGAAGTAGCCCACGGGGATGCCCAAGGCCCAGTAGCCCAAGAGGTTGAACAGCGGCGGCACCCGGGTGTCGCCCGCCCCGCGCAGCACCCCGAAGCTCACCACCTGGGCGCCATCGAAGAGCTGAAAACACGCGGCCAAGGGCAAGAGGCCCACGGCGACGGCGAGCACCTGAGGGTCCGCGGTGTACAGCCCGGCGACGGCCCCGGGCGCGAAGAAGAAGAGCAGGGCGGAGCTGCACATAAACAGGATCCCGACCCCGATGGCCACCCACGCCGTGCGTCCCCACGGCAGCCCCGCGCCGAGCAGGTTGCCCACCCGCGTCGCCGCAGCCGCCGAGAAGCCAAAGGGCACCATGAAGCTCAAGGAGCTGATGTTCAGCGCCACGGCGTTGCCCGCCAAGGCCGCCGGGCTGATCCAGCCCATCATCAGCCCGACGAGGTTGAACGCCTCCACCTCCATCGCCACCTGCACCCCTACGGGCAGGCCGATGAGCAAGAGCCCCTTGAGCGCACGAAGCTCAAAGGCCGGGGCGAGGCCCGGCCAGCAGTCGCGCAGGGTGCTCCAGCTCACGGCGATGAGCGCGATGGGCATAAACGTGCGCACCAACGAGGTCGCGAGGCCGCAGCCGTAGACGCCCATGGGCTCCAAGCCCAGGCCGCCCAGGGTGAACCACACGTCCACGAACAGGTTGAGCACGTTGGCGACGACGATCACCACCGTCGCGGGCCGCACGATGCCTTGGCCTTGTAAGAACGACCGCAAGGCGAAGAACACCATCGAGCCCGGCAGGCCCAAGGCGATGGCCCAGCAGTACTCCGAAGCGCCCGGGATGATCTCTGGCGGCTGCTCAAACCAGGTCAGCGCCGGGGTCGCGAGCAGGTGCGCCACGATGAGCACGACCGAGATCAAGAGCCCCAAGGCCGTGGCCTGCACCATCGCCCGGCCCATGACGACCTTGTCGCGGGCGCCCGCGGCCTGGGAGAAGACGGGATCGAGGCCCATCAGCACGCCCATGCCGATGATGAGCACCCCGAAGCTCCAGGTGTTGCCCAAGGCCAATGAGGCCTGGGGCCCCTCGCCCAACATCCCGACGACGATGAGGTCCACGACGCCCATCAGGATGAACCCGATCTGGCCGATGATGACCGGCCAGGCCAGGGTGGTGAGGCGCTTGGCCTCCTCCAAGGCGCTGCCTTCAGCGGGGATCTCGGGGGTCGTCTCTTCAGTCACGCGGCACCCGTAGCGCCGTCCCCCTCCCCGCGCCAGCGGCGGATCAGAGGCGGTACTTCACCATCTGAGTGAACAAGGGCTTCGTGCCCGCGGCGGTCGCCTGGGAGACCTTCATCTCGACCTGACCCACGGCGGCGGTCACCGGCGCCTGAAGCTTCAAGAAGGCCGTCGTGGGCCCGAGCTGGGCGAGGCCCGAGGCGCTGACGAACTGGCGGGTCTCGGCGACCTTCTGGCCGTCCACGAAGACCTCACCGACGAGCCAGAAGTCGCCGTCCACGTCCGCCGGGGTGCGCGCGAGCAGCACGGGCAGCTCAACGACGATGGAGTCAGCGTTGGCGAAGACCACCTGGGCCGGGGCCACCGCCGAGAGCGGGGCGACGTCTTGGGCCTTGGGCGCCGCCTTGGGCTTGGGCGCCACGGTGAAGTCCGCGAACTCCTCGTCGGCGCCGTCGTAGATCGAGAAGCTGTCGGAGCTCACAGCCTTCTGTTCAGCGGCCTTCTGCTTCGCGGCCTCTTCGCCTTGTTTGAGGAAGTCGAGGTCGTCGTCCTCAACGGGGGCCGTGGCGGTCTCCTCGGCGGCGAAGGCGGTGGGGGCGAAGGCGACGAGCGACAAGAAGAGGCCGAGGCGAGTCATTGAGGCTCCATGCGCAGAGAGGTGACACCCAACGTTTTGCAAAGACTATGCCAAGTCATGGAGCGCCCTCGGCGGGGTCAAGGACGACGGTGACGCCCCCGGCGTCGTTCCAGATCTGGGACGACGTCCCAACGCCACGACGCCTACCAGTACGACGCCCGCGCGGTGAGGGGCCCCTCGGGGAAGAGCTGGCAGGCGAGGCGCTGGCCGTCTTTGGCCCTCGCCGCGACCAGGGCCGCGCGCTCGGCGGCGGTCGGCGGCGGCAGCGGAGCGGCCGACTCCACCCACAGCGCGCAGCGCCCGCAGACCCCCTCGCCTCGGCATGCGCTCCCGATGGGCACCCCACCGTCGCGGATGGCGGCGAACAAGCTCTGCCCCGGCTCGCCCCGCACGAGGTCACCCGAGGGCAAGATCGTGACGACGAAGCCCGGCGCGCGGCGCGCTTGATCCTGATCCTCGCTCATAGGCGCACTTTACGTTAAGCCGCGCGGCATGTCTCTCTCCGTACTCGCCTTGGCGCTCGTCGCCGCCTGTAACCGCGACCCCTCCGCCGCGGACGCTCCCACCCCAACCGCCGTCTCTGACGCCGTCGCCGCCGACCCCCTCGCGGCGCCGAGCGACGTGAAGGCCCCTCCGGCGGACGCCCAGAAGTCCGCCTCAGGCCTCGCCTGGAAGGTGCTCACCCCCGGCTCCGGCGCCACGAAGCCCGGCCCCGAGGACGAGGTCACCGTTCATTACACGGGCTGGACGACGGACGGCAAGATCTTCGACTCCTCTCTGAAGCGTGGCGAGCCCGCCACCTTCCCGCTGAACGGGGTCATCTCCGGCTGGACCGAAGGCCTGCAGCTCATGGTCGAGGGCGAGAAGCGCCGCTTCTGGATCCCCGTCGATCTGGCGTACCAAGGCCGCCCCGGCAAACCCGCCGGGATGCTCGTCTTTGATGTTGAGCTGCTCAGCATCAAGGCCGCGCCGAAGCCGATCCCCGCCCCGGACGACGTCGCGGCCGCCCCCGGCGACGCCTCGATCACGAAGAGCGGCCTCGCGTATAAGACCCTCACCCCTGGCACCGGCCCGAAGCCCACGGCCACGGACAAGGTGAAGGTCCACTACACGGGCTGGACGACGGACGGCGAGATGTTCGACTCGTCTGTGGTGCGTGGCGAGCCCGCCACCTTCCCGTTGAACAAGGTGATCCCCGGCTGGACCGAGGGTGTGCAGCTCATCAGCCTCGGCGGCACCACCCGCATCTGGGTGCCTGAGGAGCTCGCCTACAAAGGCAAGCCCGGCCGCCCCAAAGGCATGCTCGTCTTTGACGTGCAGCTCTTGGAGATCATCGCCCCGCCCAAGCCGCCCAAAGATCTGAAGGCGCCCCCGGCGAGCGCCGAGAAGACGGCCTCGGGCATCGCCTCCGTCGTGCTCACCCCCGGCGGCGGCGGGCCCAAGCCCGGCCCCACGAGCGTCGTGAAGGTGCACTACTCCGGCTGGACCACCGACGGTGAGCTCTTCGACTCCTCCGTCGAGCGGGGCCAGCCCGCGAGGTTCCCGCTCAACCAGGTCATCCCCGGCTGGACCGAGGGCGTGCAGCTCATGTCCGTCGGCGAGAAGCGCATCTTCTGGATCCCCGAGGAGCTGGCCTACAAAGGCAAGCCCGGCGCCCCCCAAGGCATGCTGATCTTTGAGGTGGAGCTTCTGGACATCGTGAGCCCTTAGGCCCAAGTCCCTGATCTTGAAGGCAAAAACAAAGGCCCCAGCGACACCCGCTGAGGCCTTTGTGCTCTCTGCGCCCTCGTGTCTCAGACCCCGGAGGCCACCGCGTCGTCAAACATCTCGACGAAGAAGCGGTTCTCTTCGGGCAGGCCGATGGTCACCCGGAACAGATCCTCAAAGTTGTAGCCGGGCAGGTTCGTGAAGGTCTTGATCTTGATGCCCCGCTCCAGGAGCGCGGCGGCGATGGGCTTGGCCTTGCGTTTGCCGTCGGTGATACGCACCAACAAGAAGTTGGCCTCAGACGGGTAGACCTGCAGCCAGGGGTGCTTGGAGAGGCCCTCGGTGATGACCTGCCGGGCCGTGGCGCTCGCGTCGCGCACCCAGGCGAGGTGCTGCTCATCGCTGAGCGCGGCGAGGGCGATCTGCTCGGTGAGCGCGGGGATGCGGTAGTCGGTGAGCTGGCCCTCTAAGGTCTTGATCAGCTCGGCGCGGCCCAAGAGGTAGCCCACGCGCACGGCGGCGAGGCCATAGGCGAAGGACATCGTGCGCAGGACGAACAGGTTCGGGTAGGTCGTGACGAGCTCGGCGACCCGCTTGTGGCGCTCGGGGGAGACGTACTGGACATAGGCCTCGTCGATCCAGAACGTCGTGCCCGGGTACTTCGCGAGCATCGGCTCCAGCTCGTCCCGGGTGATGAGCACGTTGCCCGTGGGGTTGTTGGGGTTGGCGAGGTAGACGAGGCCGTCGCCCTGCTCGATGGCGGCGGTGAGCAGGCCGAGGTTCAGCTTGAAGTTGTCCTCCGCCCGCAGGGGCACCAGCCGCACCTGAAGGCCCGCGTTCATCGCCTTGAGCGGCACCTTGCCATAGGTCAACGACGGCGTGATGATCGGGTAGCCGTTCTTCGTGAGCAGGTGCTTCATCACCCGAATCGGCGAGGACTTGATCGCCTGGCGGATGATCTCGGGCACGGCCTGCTTGAGGATCGGGCCCGAGCCGTTGTGCAAGAAGATGTTCTCAGGCTTGCAGCGGCACTCGGCGGCGATGGCCTCCAGGAGCGGCTTGTTGTCGTTCGTGGAGTAGTTGCGCAGGGCGGCGTTGTTCTTCACGCCTGCGAGCACGTCCAGCACCTTCGGAGAGCAGTAGGTGCCGTCGTTGAGGCCGAGGTTGATCGGCAGCTTGAAGGGCGTGCCGTCGCTGTAGGTCGGGATCGAGCTGGGGGGCATGGGGGCACTCAGGAGGAGGCGGGAGGGCTTGGCTAACACGACCTCGTGATGAAGGCGCGGGCAGGGCTTGCGCATCGCCGGGCGATCTGGCATCCTGTGAGAGATTCCGCTCACCACAGAGGTGCCGATGGGCCGTCTACTTCTCTCCACCTGCGCCCTGGCGCTCGCTGTCGGCTGCGCGCCGTCGGTGGTTGACATGCCGTTCGACAGCGACGGCGACGGGCTGATGGACCTCGACGAACAAGAGATCGGCACCGATCCCTTCCTTGACGACAGCGACGGCGACGGCCACCTCGACGGCTTCGAGGTCGACGAGGGCGCCGACCCGATCAACGCCGAAGATTACCCCTACGCGGGTGGTTACGGCATCGACCGCTCTTGCCGCGACACGCTGACCGCCACGGGCAACGCCGTCGGCGACGTCACCGACAACTTCTCCCTCCTTGACCAGCACGGTGATCAGGTCAAGCTGTGGGACTTCTGCGGTCGGGCGGTGCTGCTCGTCGCGGGCGCCTTCTGGTGAGGTAGCTGCCAGGCGGAGTCTCCGTCTATGCAAGCCGCTTACGAGCAATACCGCGACTCGGGCCTGATGATCATCGGGCTCTACACCGAGACCAACGAGTACGAGCTCCCGACCTCGGAGGACCTCCAAGGCTGGGCCGACACCTACGGCCTCACCTTCGCGGTGACGGCTGATGACGCGGCCGTCTGGACTCGGTTTGAGGTCGATTACGGCATCCCGTCGTTGACGCTCCTCGGGCCCGGCGCCGTGGTCGTCGCCGCCGACGACATGGGCGCGGTCTCCAAGATCCCCGAGGCCCTGCCCGACTGATCCGGCCGCGCACGGGTCAAGCCGCCGCCGACGTCACCCCGCGTGGCGTCGGCGGCTCTTTTTTTCCGTCGCGCTCGGTGGGGTTTGACCCTGGCCCCATTCTCCGGGGTCGTCTCACGCGCGCTTGACATGAACGTGGGTGAAACGTGCGAAGATGCCTGCGTCTGAGCACACCCCTGAGGTCACGGATGCTCATCCGCCTGCTGCTGTCCCTCCTCGTGCTGTTCACGCTCTCGACCTCCGCGCTCGCTGGCACCATCGAGCTGCTCCCCGCCGGGCCCCTCGTCGCCGATGGGCAGACGACGTTGCGTGTGGCGATGCGGATCCCCGGGCTCACCGACGCCGACAAGGTGCGCGCCCGGCCCGAGTCCGGTGAGCTGATCGCCGTGAGCGTGGCCGGTCCAGAGCTTGTGATCCTGCACATCAAGCCCGTCGCGGCCACCCAGGCCGACACGCTCACGGTGACGATGAGCGTGCGCGGCGTGATGAAGCTCGACGAGGACATTGAGCTGCCGCTCTTGCCGCCGCCGAGCGGCGAGGTGGTCGTGAGCCTCAGCGCCGAGGTGATGACCTACGGCGCTGGCGGGACGGCGACGGTCACCCTGCGCCCCCAAGGCGCGCACCCCCTGCCCCAGAGCGCGCGCAGCTTCTTGGTGACGGCGTCGGAAGGCAAGGTCTCCGCGCTCACCGCCGCGCCGGATGGCTCGTTCACGGCGACCTGGTCGCCCCCGGCGAAGGGCACAGTGCCCGGCCTCGTGCTGTTCACGGCGACGGACGCCACGAGCCCCGGCCGAGTGGTCGGTTTTGGCACGATGGCGATGGCCGTGAAGACCAAGCAGGTCATCGACGCCCCGGCGGGCTCCCGCAACACCCTCGTCATCGGCGATGTGCCCTACGGCCCGGCCACGGCGACCG
>JBEAVX010000292.1:0-3998 GCA_041160755.1 Pseudomonadota bacterium | reverse complement strand
TGTCGGAATTAGTCGCGTCCGAAATCGGGCGGTTCAGCCAGGAGACAATTCGGACGGGACTCATTACCCACCAGTGTGGAGGCCACACAGGCTCAGACGTTGAACCGAAAGTGCAGCACATCCCCATCCTGCACAATGTACTCCTTCCCCTCCACCCGCAGCTTGCCCGCCGCCTTGAGCGCCGCCTCGGTCCCGTACTGCTCCAGATCCGGCACCGAGTACACCTCAGCACGAATGAACCCACGCTCAAAGTCCGTGTGAATCACGCCGGCCGCCTGGGGCGCCGTCGCGCCCTTGGGGATGGTCCAAGCACGAATCTCCTTCGGCCCCGCCGTGAAGTACGTCTGCAGACCGAGCAGCTCATAGGTGATGCGCGCCAAGGTCGCGAGGCCCGGCTCCTCAAGCCCAAGCTCGCCCAGAAACATCGCGCGCTCCTCCGCGTCATCGAGCTCCGCGATCTCGGACTCGATCTTGGCGCAGATGACGACGTGGCGGCTGCCCTCGGCGGCGGCGTGGGCCTTCACGAGATCGACGTAGGCGTTGCCTTTGACGCCGGCCTCGTCCACGTTGCAGACGTAGAGCACGGGGCGGAAGGTGATGAGCTGGCACTCCTTCACGCTCGCGCGCTCGGCGTCGGTCCAGTCGGCGGCCCGGGCGGGCACACCGGCGCCCAACATGCCCATGAGGCGCTCGGCGACGTCCGCGTGGAGCTTGGCCTCTTTGTCGCCGCTCTTCGCGAGCTTGGCGTAGCGGTCGCGGCGCTTCTCGACGCTCGTGAGGTCGGCCAGGGCGAGCTCGATGTTGATGGTCTCGATGTCCCGCAGGGGGTTCACCGAGCCCTCGACATGGGTGATGTCGCCGTCGTCGAAGCAGCGCACGACGTGCAGGATGGCGTCGGTGGAGCGGATGTGGCCCAAGAACTGGTTGCCCAGGCCCTCGCCTTTGCTCGCGCCGCGCACCAGACCGGCGATGTCGACGATCTCGACCACGGCGGGCAGGACGCGCTGGGAGGCGATCTTCTTGAGGATGCGGCCCAGGCGCGGGTCGGGCACGGGCACGATGCCCTTGTTGGGCTCGATGGTGCAGAAGGGGTAGTTCGCGCTCTCCGCGCCTGCGGCGGTGAGGGCGTTGAACAGGGTGCTCTTGCCTACGTTGGGCAGGCCGACGATCCCGGCTTGAAGCGACATGGAACCTCCGAAGGCCCCGCACTTAGCCGGGCCCGGGCTCCGGGGCCACGTCCGAGGGCGCATCCACGCTGAGGGGAGCGGCTAAGACGACGCGGTGAGCGCGGACTCGCCGAAGCTGCGCATGAGCAAGGGGCGTCGTGGATCGTCCGGCGGAAGATCGACGGACAAGGCGCGCAGCAGGCGGGGGAGGTGGTGCTCGTCGCGGTTTCGGGCGATGAGCGCGTCGAGGTAGGACTCGAACCAGCCCGGCTTCTCAAGGTTCGCCTTCACCTGGCCCACGAGCTCCAGGGCGCGCTCGGGCTCCATGCGGTCCTCCAAGTAGAGCTGCGCGAGCATCCGCCCGGCCTCCACATCAAAGGGCGTGCTGCCGCACTTGCCGCTCTCGCAGCAGGTCTGGAGGCCCATCTCTAAGGCCTGCATCGCCTCCAGGCGTTTGCCCGCGCGCAGGCGGCAGCGGGCCATGAGGCGGTAGAGCGCGGGCTGCTTGGGGTGTTTGCGGGCGAGGCGGCGGGCGGCCTCGTCGGCCTCGGCGAGCTTGCCCTGCACCTCGTAGATCGAGGCGCGCAACATGCCCAAGGTGAGGTCGTCGGGGCGATCTTTGAGCTGGGCCTCACACACGGCCAAGGCGTCGTCGAGCTGGTTGCCGCTCGCGAGGCTCTCGACCAACATCACGGCGGTGTTCGCCGCGCCGATGGTCTGGTGGCCGAACGTGCGGGCGAACTCGGTGAGGTCTTGGGCGGCCAGGCTGTGGTGGTTCAGCGCGCGCAGGGCCTTCGCCCGCTCAAAGAGGGCGGCGGGCTCCCGCTCGGTGAAGGGGCTGAGGCGCTGCACGGCCTGGACGGGGTCGCCGTCGTCGGTCAACATCGCGGCCTGGGCGAACTCGGGGCCGAGCTCGGCCACCTTGAGGCGCAAGGCGTCGGGCCAGCCCTCCAACATCAAGGCGTAGCGCAGGCGCGGGTCGTCCGGGGGCAGCGAGAAGATGGGGTCGTCGCCCTCTTTGTGGCGAACGGGGGCCGGGCGCGGGACGTTCGCCGCCGACGCGCGCGCCTCACGCACCACCCGGCGGCCCTCACGAAGCTCGGGATCGCCGGGATCGGCGTGCTCTTCAGCGAGGGCGAGGTGATCCTCGGCCTGGTGGAAGCCGCCGCCTTCGGCGTATTGCCGGGCCAAGCTGAGGTTTAGGCGCATCAAGCCACGTCGGGCATCCACACGTACGGCGTCGGCGTCAGGGCCCTCGACGCCCTCGACCTCGTCCCGGGCGCGGGCTGGCTGGCCGTCATCCAAGAGGCGCCGGGCGCGCTGGACGCGGTCGGCCGGGGAGGGGAAGAGCCAAGAGAAGAGGCCCATCGGCGCTACTCCTCCCCGTCGTCGGTCTCGCCGTCTTCGCTGTCGTCGTCATTCCGAAAGTCGGGGTCTAAGGGGCCGAACTTGCGGTAGTTGTTGAGGAAGGCGAGCGTCTTGGTGTCGCAGCGATCGATGTACAGCGTGGCGTCGAGGTGGTCACACTCGTGCTGCACGACGATGGCGTTGAAGTTCTCGGCGATGAAGTCGAGCGCCTCGCCGCGCTCGTTGAGCGCCTGCACGCGCACCTTCTGCACGCGGTCCACGGCGGCGCGCATCTCCGGGACGGAGAGGCAGCCCTCGAAGCTGCGCACCACACGATCGGTGAGCGGGGTGATCACCGGGTTGATGAGCACCAGCTCCTGCTTGGACTGCATGAGGATCACGAGCCGCACCGGGCGATGCACCTGGGGCGCGGCGAGGCCCACGCCGTCGTAGTCCTCCATCGTCTCGCGCATGTCGGCGATGAGCGTCTGGATGTCGTCGCCGAGGATGTCGCCGGGGGGGACGGGCTCAGCGACGCGCCGGAGGATGGGGTTGCCTAAGGTCGCGATCTTGAGGATGGCCATGCCGCCCTCTAACCCCTTCTTGGGCCGGACGCGATCGGTCCTACGCCACGGTTTGCACCCCAGAGGCCCTGTGGTAGATTGCCGCCGCGGGCTCCCCGCGCACCACACCACCCTCACCCTGCCGGTCAACAGCCGGCCACAAGAGGAACGACACCATGGCTGATCCCAAACAGAAGTGGGAAGACAACACCTCCGGCAGCTCCGTGCTCAAAGGCAAGAGGGTCTCCTTCTATGTCGACAAGGAGTGCATCCTGTGCTCGGTCTGCTCCGACGCAGCGCCGAACAACTTCAGGATGTCCGACGACGAGGACCACGACATCTGCTACAAGCAGCCGGAGGACGAGGACGAGCTCGCCCAGTGCTATGAGGCGATGGAGAACTGCCCCGTCGAGGCCATCGGTGACAACGGCTGAGGCGCGCTGAGCGACGCCGCCGTCGCCCAGACTCTCCCCACGGCCCGCGCCCCTAGAAGAGGCGGCGGGCCCTCGCGGCGGCGGTCAGCTCGTCGCGGAACTTTGGATCCGCGATGGAGATCAGCCGCCGCGCGCGCTCGGAGATCGGCAGGCCGAAGAGGTTCACCGCGCCATGCTCGGTGACCACCCAGTGCACGTCGGCCCGGGTCGTCACCACCCCGGCGCCGTGGGCCAGCTCGGCGACGATGCGGCTGAGCTGCCCATCCTTCGCCGTAGACGGCAGGGCGATGATCGGCACGCCGCCCTCGGACGCGGCGGCCCCTCGGATGAAGTCGAGCTGCCCGCCGAAGCCCGAGAAGATGCGGGTGCCGATGGAGTCCGAGTTCACCTGGCCGGTGAGGTCGATGGAGAGCGCGGAGTTGAGCGCCACCATGCGGTCGTTCTGGGCGATCACCCGAGGATCGTTCACGTAGTCGCAGGGCCGGGCC
>JBEAVX010000291.1:0-7116 GCA_041160755.1 Pseudomonadota bacterium | reverse complement strand
ATGTTGTTGGGCTCCACCGCCCAGGAGATCGCCGGTCGCGCGGACGCCCCGGTGCTCATCCTCCGCGCCAAAGGCGAAGACATGGGCCTCTTCGCGAGCTTGTTGAGCCGCTGAGGGGCTGGGGCGGCGCTCAGAGGGCTGGCGCATGGGCGCTGGCCCTCTTTGCGCGGGAGTTTGCCGCCGATAACTCGTGCTGACTCCAGCGCTTGTGCATCATCCGCCGCACATTGGCGCGATGCGTGTGCCGGTTATCGGGCCTCCCGGATGAGGGCGAACGCCCGATGAATCTCTTCGCTGAACAAGCGAGGAGCGCTGCCGCGGCTCACGCTACCAACCTCTGACCACCATCGGCTGCCGGGACGCGCTCGGAGAGAGCGTCAGAGCGAGTTTATTTAAGGAGCGCCCACATCTCGGCCAAAGCCTCGCGGGCGTCTATGCCTTCGCCGCGCTCAATCTGCTGAATCGACTCCTCAATCACGGCCTCAAGCTGGATGAGCTCCTCTTCGTCGAGATCCAGCTCCTCCTCCAGCTCCTCCCCCTCATCCTCAAGGCCGGGTTGAAGCGGAGGAGGGTCTGAAGAGGGAGCGGGAGCCTCATCCAAGACGAGGCGGCTGTTCTGGAGATGCGCGGAGAGCTTGGTCATGCACACAGCATAGCGCAAACTTGATCCACACGTCAACGACAGGCCGCCTCACATCCCCCGCTCCTTCACCTCGCCGTCCTTGCCCTCGGTGAGCTCGACGATGCGGCGCTCGGCCGCGTCGAGGCGCTCGTGGCAGGCCCGGGTCAGCTCGATGCCCTCCTCGAAGAGGCGCAGGGCGTCCTCTAAGGGCTGGTCACCGGACTCCAGCTTACGGACGCGGTCCTCTAGCTCGGTGAGGATCTGCTCAAAGGTGCGCTCGGTCTCAGGCATGGCTCAGCTCAGGGGGCGAATGCGCTCCACCTGGAGGAGCTTCCAGGTGAGGCGCTGTTGGTTGGCGACGTTGACGGCCACGAACACCTGCTCGCCTTGGGCGTTCAGGGCGAGGCGCTCGGGGGCGACGGTGAAGTTGTTGCGGGCGCCGTCTTTGCCGACGTAGAGGATCTCCAGCTTCTGCCGGAGCGCCACGGCGCGCTCCAGGATGGCCTTCGCCTCGCGGGGGGTGACCCTCGGGGGCGGCGGCGGCTCCTTGGCCTTCTTCTTCGTGGACTTGCTCGCGCCGCTGCCGGGGACGGGGTGAAGGTCCTCGGGCTGGGTGTCGGCGGTCTGCGCCCGCGCCAAGGGGTCGTCCGCGCCCTCGCGGGCCTCGGCGAGGAGGCCCAGCAGCCGGTCGCGGGCGCCGCTCTGCTCGGTGTCGCCGGGGTAACGGGTGATGTCTTTCGACGCCGAGAAGCCCGCTTCACCCAAGATCGCCATGAGCTCCGGGAGCCGCGTGCGGTCCACGGCGTAGAGGCCGGGGGCGAAGCGGTGCAAGAGCCAGGGCTTGAGCTCGCGGCTGGTCTCGACGCGCTTGATCCAGCCTTTGTGCACGGTGAGCAGCATACAGTCATGCAGCTCGACGTCGCCGTGGCCGCCCATCCAGCCACGTAAGGTCTGCTCGACGTTCTCCGGCAGGCCGATCTGGCTGTTCTCCCGCAAGAAGTCGAGCACGTCCTCCCGGCGCCAGCCGCGCTCTAAGCCCTGCTCGACGGTGACTTCAGTGATCTTGTAGGTGTTCGCGCGGTCGCAGCCGGTCAGCTCGGCGATGGAGCCGATGTTGAACAGGATCTGCGGGCTCAGACCGGCCGGCGCCATCACCTCAAAGGAGGGTGTCAGGTAGAACCGCGAGAAGCCGTCTTGTTCGGGCGGGTCGAGGAGCGCCGTCGCCCGGGGGGTGAGGCGGTAGAACTTCTCTTGGCCCCACTCGCCGAGCTCCAGCATGCCGCAGTGGACGAGCGGCGCGAAGGACCAGCTCTCGCGCTCGTTCGTGCGGGTCGCGGCCAGCTCACCGCGCTGGAAACGACGGCGCCAGTCTTCGCCGCGGGTCCAGCGGCGGTACAAGGCCTGGAGGTGCTGCTCGGCGATCCAGGCCCCACGGCCCGAGCGCACGGCCCACAGGACCCACTCGGCGTAGGGGAACCGCTTCTCTAAGGAGCGCAGCACAAGATCGCGCTGGTCTTGGTCGTCGAGGTTCAGGAACTCCTCGACGACGTCTTGGTTCACCGAGAGGCGGTCGCCGCGCAGCTCGACGAGGCCGTGCGCCATCAAGAAGTCGATGTGGAAGTGGAACAGCTCGCTCCCCGGCTCCCAGAGCTGGGCGAAGAAGCGGTCCATCTCCTCTTGGTGAACCTTAAAGATCTCCTGCTGCTGGGTGAGCCGAGGCGGACGCTGGGCGATGTAGGTGGCGAGCGTCGTGATCGAGAAGTCCAGCGGCGGGCAGAAGGGGCGGGCGTCGCGCACCTTCACGTCGTCGTGCTGGAAGGTCGAGAGCATCAGCTCGGCCTCGATGTGCTCGACGAGGTGCTCAATCAGCGGGTCGGGGACGAGGTAGAAGAACTGCTCGTCGTCGGCCTCGGACGCGCAGACGAGGCCCCGCTCGGCCAAGCCGACCAGCAGCCGCGCCCAGTCGCGCTCGTGGCCGCCGAGGGTGTTCATCAGCTCGCGGTGGAACTCGTCGCTGTGCGCCACGCCGCCGCACTGGATGAGCAGGGCCAGGGCGTTGCGCTCGCGCTCGTGCATCGCCTTGACGATGCCGCCGAGGCGTTTGCCTTGGCTGATCGCCCGAACGGCGAGCTGCACCATGCGCGCCTGGTCGGCCACGCGGCCGGGCTGGCCGCCGATGGCCTTGTACAGGTTGGCGAGGAGCGCCTTGGGCATCCGGTTGAAGTAGTCCTCGAGCTCCTCAAGCTCGGTGTGCGTCATGCGACGCCGACGGCTGAGGCCCGAGACCGGCGCGGCGCGACGCTTCCGCTTGCGGCGCTTCCGGAGGTTGCGGGTGCTGTTCAGCGTCGAGACGCCCGGCGCCCCGGCGTCGTCGCCGGGCTCTCCACGCTCGCGGCGCTCACCGCGCTCTCCCCGCTCGCCGCGCTCGCCACGATCCCCGCCGCGACGGCGTCCGCCGCGACCGCTGCGCTCGGAGCGCTCTCCGCCGCCGCCACCTTCAGGGCTCGCCGCCGCCGCCGCCGGGCCACCGCCGCCGCCCTCGCGGGCGCCACGACGCGGCTCTTCAGCGCCGCCTTCGGCCTTGCTGCGACGCCGACGCCGACGGCGCCGCTTGCTCTTGCTGGTGTCATTTCCGGCGGTGTCGCTGGACATGCTGCCTACCTCGGGGAGAGAGGGACCGCGCGGCGCGGCCCGGAGACGAAGGGGGGTGCGGCAGAGCCCACGACGATCACGTCGCGGCCTGCTCTTGGATGAAGTAGCGGTAGCCCTGCTCGGTCAAGAAGAGCTGGCGTTTCATGGCGAACTCCTGCTCCTTCGTGTCCCGGGTGACCACGGTGTAGAAGAAGGCGCCGTCGCTCTTGGCGCTGGGCCGCAGGATACGCCCGAGGCGCTGGGCCTCCTCTTGGCGTGAGCCGAAGGTGCCCGAGACCTGAATCGCGACGTTGGCGTCGGGCAGGTCGATGGAGAAGTTCGCGACCTTACTCACGATCAACAGCTTGATCTGGCCCTTGCGGAACTTGTCGAACAGCTCCTCCCGGCGGGCGTGGGGGGTCTTGCCGGTGATGAGCGGGGCGCGGAACGTCGCCGCGATGTCCTCAAGCTGGTCGATGTAAGTGCCGATCACCAGGACGTTGTCGTCTTTGTGTTTGTCGATGAGCCGCCGCATCACCGTCATCTTCGCGGGGTTCACCGAGGCGATCTTAAACTTCCCGGCCTCGTCGCTGCGCTCGTAGCGGTCGAGCAGGCCGTGCGCGAAGGGCACCCGGACCTCGTAACATTTGGCTTCAGCGATGAATCCTTGCTTCTCCAAGAGCTGCCAGGGCAGGTCGTAGCGTTTGGGGCCCACCAGCGAGAACACGTCCCCTTCGCGGCCGTCCTCACGCACGAGGGTGGCCGTGAGGCCCATGCGGCGGCGGCCTTGCAGGTCGGCCGTGGCGCCGAAGACCGGCGCGGGCAACAAGTGGACCTCGTCGTAGATGATGAGACCCCAGTCGCGGTCCGAGAACAGGTGCAGGTGCTCAAACTCGTCGCCCTTGTTCCGCCGCCAGGTGAGGATCTGGTAGGTGGCGACGGTGACCGGGCGGATCTCTTTGCGCTCGCCCATGTACGCGCCGACCTGGTCGGGCGTGAGGTGCGTCTTGTCGAGGATCTCCCGCACCCACTGGTCCACCGCCGCGGCGTTCGTGGCGAGGATGAGGGTGTGGGTGTTCACGAGGCTCATCGTCTTGAGCGCGACGATGGTCTTGCCCGCGCCGCAGGGCAGCACGACGACGCCGTGGCCGCCCGCGGGTTTGCCGTCCATGAACCAGCGCTTCGCGGCCTCGGTCTGGTAGTCGCGGACGATGAACGGCTTCTGGGCGAGCTTGGTCGTCTGCCGGAGCTTGATCTCCAGGTGCGCGCCCGGCGAGAAGCCCGCCAGGTCCTCGATCGGCCAGCCCGAGGTCAACATGCGCTGCTTAAACAGCCCACGGTGCCCGGCCTGGATGCCCCACCAGCGCCGACCGTCGGCGACCATCATCTCTTTGGCGGCGGGCAAAGCCGAGACGACCTTGGCGATGTAGGCCGTGGCGAACTCTAAGCGCAGCAGGTCTTTGCGGTCGGGGTGCGGGATGAGCTTGACGAGGCCGTAACGCTCCATCGTCTCGTGGATGGAGTCCAGCACGTTCTTGGGGATGTCGAACTTGGAGAGATCCTTGAGGCCCTTCACCAGCTCGGTCTGGGAGACCCCAGCGGCCGCCGCGTTCCACAGCGACAGCGGCGAGATGCGGTAGGTGTGCAGATGCTCCGGGCTCTGCTCCAGCTCCGCGAAACGTGACAAGAAGTCACGCGCCTCAGCGTGTCGTCGGTGGGAGGTCTCGACGAGGACTTTTCCGTCGCCCTGCACAATGACAGGGTTCTCGGGCCTCACGTTCATCTTGGGACGCCCATCCTCCGACGGGGGGCAAGCCTCGACGGCGAGCCGCCCCACGCCGAGCGCAGGGAGGTTGCAGCAGAATTAGCGCCAAGGGCGGAAAACATCCGCGCGGCACATCCAGCGTGAAGGGACAGACCTCCCACGCCGGGGACCGTCAACACGACGGGCCGTGACGTCTTGGGAGGGGCCGTGAAGAGGGGCCACGAAGGCGGCCTTGGGACAAAGTCCTCGGACAAGCCGAGCGCCGCCGCGACCCTTCTCTGCCGCTACTTTAGGGCTGACAGGATCCCCTGTCAAGGAAGACCGCGTGGAAAGTGCATGTCCACGCGGATCTGTCGCCCGAACGTCACCCCCGAGAGCGCCGTCGCTCAGCCCTCTAAGAAGGGATAGCGCCAGCTCCGGGGAGGCGCGAAGGTCTCCTTGATGGCCCGGGGGCTCACCCAACGCTGCAGGTTGAGCACCGAGCCGGCCTTGTCGTTCGTGCCCGAGGCCCGGGCGCCGCCGAAGGGCTGCTGGCCGACGACCGCCCCGGTGGGCTTGTCGTTGATGTAGAAGTTGCCCGCGGCGTTGCGCAGGCGGGTGAGCGCGAGGTTCACCGCGCCCCGGTCTTGGGAGAAGACCGCGCCGGTCAAGGCGTAGGGGCCGGTCTGGTCCACCAAGGTGAGGGTGTCCTCAAAGCGGCGCTCGTCGTAGACATAGGCCGTGAGCACGGGCCCGAAGATCTCTTCAGTCATCAGGCGGTGGCCCGGGTCGTCCACCTGGACGAGGGTGGGCTCGATGAACCAGCCCTTCGTGCCGTCGTTGCCGCCGCCGCCGAGCACCTGGCCCGTCGTCTTGCCCAGGGCCTGGTACTCGCTGATCTTGGCGAAGGAGCGGCGGTCGATGACCGCGCCGAAGAAGTTGCCGAAGTCGCGCACGTCGCCCATCTTCGCCTCGGCCATCATGCCGACGACCCGCTCAGAGACGGCGGGCCAGAGGTTCGACGGGACGTAGACCCGGGACGCCGCGCTGCACTTCTGGCCCTGGTACTCAAACGCGCCGCGGAACATCGCCACGGCGAGGGCCTGGGCGTCGGCGCTGGGGTGGGCCAAGATGAAGTCTTTGCCGCCGGTCTCGCCGACGATGCGCGGGTAGGTGCGGTAGCGGGCGATGTTCTCGCCGATGCTCCGCCACATGGACTGGAACACCCCCGTCGACCCGGTGAAATGAACGCCGGCCAAGGCGGGGTGGCCGATGGCGATGTCGCCCACGTCCGAGCCCGCGCCGTGCACGAGGTTGATGACCCCCGGCGGCAGCCCGGCCTCTTGCAGGAGCTTCATGAACAAGAACGCCGAGAGCGCCTGGGTGCGGGCGGGCTTCCACAGGACGACGTTGCCCATCAAGGCCGGCGCCGTGGGCAGGTTCCCGGCGATGGACGTGAAGTTGAACGGGGTCACCGCGAAGACGAAGCCCTCCAGGGGGCGGTAGTCCATGCGGTTCCAGGTGCCGGGGCCCGAGAGCGGCTGGTCTTCCTGGATCTTGCGGCCCCAGGCGACGTTGAACCGCAAGAAGTCGATGAGCTCACAGGCGGCGTCGATCTCCGCCTGATGGCAGGTCTTGGCCTGGCCGAGCATCGTCGAGGCGTTGATCACGTCGCGCCAGGGCCCAGCGAGGAGCTCGGCGGCCTTGAGGAAGATCGCCGCGCGCTCGGCGAAGGGCATCGCGGCCCAGGCCGGCTGGGCGTCCAAGGCCGAGGTGATGGCGCGCTCGACCTCGTGGGCGGGCGTGTAGTGACAGTAGCCGAGGACGTGCTGGTGGTCACAAGGCATCGTGACCGCGTGGCGGTGGCCCGAGAGCACGAGCTCCCCGTCGATGACCGCGCCCAGCTCTTGCTCTTCGCCCGCCATCGCGGTGAGCACCTGCTCCAAGCTCTTGCGCTCGGGGCTGCCCGGGGCGTAGCCCTTCACGGGCTCATTCTGCGGCGGCGGGGGGGTGAAGAGTCCGTCCATCGGTCGCTCCTGTCATGCGGTTGGAGAGCCAGGAGCGTAACCCGCAGGCGCCGCGCCGGTCAGGAGGCGAGGCCGAACTCCTCCAGGGCGTG
>JBEAVX010000253.1:0-3211 GCA_041160755.1 Pseudomonadota bacterium | reverse complement strand
GGAGATCCTCACCCAGCCGGGAGAGCACCTTCTGGCCGACCACCTTCTTCTGGGCCTCGTTGACCGCGTGCACGGCGTCGAGGATCTGCAGCGGCATCCCCGCGTCCGCCGCCGTCGACATGAGCGCCTGGACGTCTTTGGGGAAACACGAGCCGCCATAGCCCGCGCCGGGGAAGAAGAAGCGCAGGCCGATGCGGGAGTCGGAGCCCGCGCCGCGGCGCACGGCGTCTACGTCGGCGCCGACGAGCTCACACAGCCGGGCGAGCTCGTTGATGAACGAGATGCGCGTGGCCAAGAAGGCGTTCGCCGCGTACTTACACAGCTCCGCCGAGCGGTTGTCCATGAACAAGATCGGCTTGCCGGTGCGCACCAGCGGGCTGTAGATCTCGTGCATCACCTTGCGGGTGGACTCGTCCCGGCAGCCGACGACGATGCGGTCGGGGCGCATGAAGTCTTCGATCGCCGCGCCCTCCTTCAAGAACTCGGGGTTCGAGACCACGTCGAAGCCGTGGGAGGTGTGCTGGGCGAGCACCTCACGCACCCGATCCGCGGTGCCGACGGGCACGGTGGACTTGATGACGACGGTGGTGGGGCGCTCCATGGCCTGGGCGATCATGCGGGCCACGGCGAACACGCCGGAGAGGTCCGCCGAGCCGTCTTCAGCGGGGGGCGTGCCGACGGCGATGTAGACGACCTCGGCCCGACGAACCGAGGCGACGCCGTCGGTGGTGAACTCCAGGCGCCCCTCCCGCACGTTGCGGTGGATGAGGTGGTCGAGCCCAGGCTCGTAGATGGGGACCTCGCCCCGGAGCAGCCGGTCGATCTTCGTCACGTCCGAGTCGACGCAGATGATCGAGTGGCCCATGTCCGCGAGGCAGGTGCCCGCGACGAGTCCCACATAGCCCGTGCCTACAACGCAGATCTTCATGAGCGTCTCCCGAACGGTTTGGTCGAGCCCGACCGATGTAACGCATGGGAGGCCACACCGGGCGGGGCGGATCACCCGAGTTGACCGGAGGATCTCTAGCCGCCAGGCACCCCGCTCCTGCGCTTGACACCGCGTCTCGCCGTGCTAAACAACAGCCCCGTTCGGGTTGTGCCGTCCCTCTCTGCACAACCCTCTGACCTCGACCTCATCAGACCCTTCAGTCCTCTCGGGAGCCAGCCTTGGCCAACCATGCCAGCGCCATCAAGCGGATGCGCCAGAGCCAGAAGCGCCGCCTCTACAACCGTCATTACCGCGCCGGGATGCGCACCCAGATCAAGAAGGTTCGCGCCGCCGTCGCCGCTGGCAACGTCGAGACCGCCACCTCTGAGCTGAACGCCGCGGTGTCGATCATCCAGCGCCTCGCGGGCAAGAAGGTCTTGCACCGCCGCAACGCCTCGCGCCGCGTCGCTCGCCTCTACAAGGCCGTCAACGGCCTCAAGGCCTCGGCCTCCTGATCTCTTACGTTCGCCCTCTCGGGGGCGAACGATCAGCAGCGCATCGAAGCACCCTGCCGCCTCACCGCGGCGGGGTGTTTTGGTTTTCATTCAGCGCTCCCAACCCTCAGATGTGATTCGCCCGCCGCGCGAGCAGCCGCAAGAGCAGGCCCTCAAACACCCGGCGGTCTCCGGCGCGGTGAGAGTTCATGTCTTGGTTGGTGTCAGCGAGGCGCGCGAGCACCTCCGCGGTGCCGATGGGGCTCTCGCGCAGGGCGCGCTCGGCCTTCTCTCGTTTCCAGGGCGCCATCTTGACCGCGTCGCCGCCGCCGGTGCGCATGGCGTGCTGCAGGCTCAAGAGCTGGCGGAGCTGCCAGGAGATCATCGCCATGAGCCGGTGGGACTCGCCGCCCTTCTTCGCGTCCATGAGGCGCAGGCAGGTGGCCAAGGCGTGATCCGCGTCGCGGGCGACGACGGCGTCGGTGAGATCCCAGATCTGGGCCTCGGCGAGCAGGCTGCACACCTCGCCCAGCACGGCCTCGTCCAGCCTCCCCTGCCCGCCCAGGTACATGCAGGCCTTCTCGATCTCTAGGCGGAGCTGGCCGAGGTCTTTGCCCACCAGCTCCACGAGCAAGGTGGCCTCACGGCGATCGAGGGCGCAGCCGAGGCCACGGGCGGTCTCGATGGCGAAGGCGACGGGGTCTTGGTCCTTCGCGCGGTACCGCACGAGCACGCCGTCCTTCTTGAGCAGGGCCTCGACCCGCTTGAGGGGATCTTTGCCGTCGCCGGCCTTGGCGAAGCCCGTGCCGAACACGCCGAGCACCGTGCTCGGCGAGGGGTTCTCTAAGTACCGAAGCAAGGCGTCGATGAGCGCCGGGGGCGCCTCGTGAACGTCGCGCAGGATCACGACACGCCGCGCGCTCATCATCGGCAGGGTGCGGGCGACGCTGAGCGCCTCGGCGGCGGAGTCTTCCCCGGCCCGGGCGACGCTGAGGTTAAACGCCGCCATCACGCCCTCAGTCGCCTTGGCCGTGAGGCGCTCCTCGGCCTGCTTCACGAGCAGGGCCTCGTCGCCGAGCACAACAAACACCGGCTTGAGCCCCGCCTGGAGCGCCTGATCGAGAGGGTCTTGGGCCATCGGGTCACCGCGCGAGACGAGTGCGAACCACCGCTCTAACGTGTCGGCGTAGACTCGGCGGCGGTCAGGGCGGAGATCCCCTCGCTGAGCAGACGGCGCAGCGCGCGCTCGGCGGCGGCGGCCCGGGCGGCCTCGGTGGTGAAGGGATCGTCCGCGGCCAGCGCGTAGGGCTCCTCGGCCCGGCCCTCCCAACGGCGAGGGGGCTCCACGTCTAAGGTCAGCGCCACGCGCACGGTGATCGCGCTCACGCCCCCGCCGACGGTGAGCGCCCGGGCGTCCGCGCCGCTCAGCTCCAGGCTGAGGGCGGGCCCCGTCTCGGCGCTCAACTCGGCCAAGGCCACGGCGGCGGCCGCGGCGAGCCAAGGCTCCGGCGTGAGGATCACGAGCTCCCCCGCGCGCACAGCGGTGACCGGGGGGCGGCCGAGCTGAAGCCCACAGCCGGGCAAAACAACCGCCAAGATCAGCGGGAGCTGGGGCAGGGTGAGTCGCATAAGGATTGACAGGCCCTCAGAACCCGTAGAAGATCGGGGCTCCCTGCCTCGGAGTATCCCATGCTCACCCTCCTCGCCTCATTGACCGTGGCCTACGCCGCCGAGCCCGCGGTGGACACGCCCGCCGCCGAGCCCGTCGTGGGCGCGCCCGCCCCCGAGC
>JBEAVX010000013.1:0-5845 GCA_041160755.1 Pseudomonadota bacterium | reverse complement strand
TCTCAAGTCGCCCTTGGGCTGGTCGGGCTTTAGCCGCGACGTGAGCCTGCCGCTGCCCGGCGCCCGCTCTCGACGGCTGCTCGACGGCGGGCCCCTGGCGGAGATCCCCTGCACCAACGTCATCTTGGAGGGCGGCGGGGCGATCCTCTTCTCCGGCTCACGCCAAGGTCCGATGGCCCTCAACCCGACGGCGCTGCCCGCACCGGGCGCGCCTTGGCTGTTCTTGAGCCCGCAGAGCCTCAAGGCCGACCCCGAGGAGCAAGGTCTGTTCGCGCTCGGCAAGAAGCCCGTCTGGGAGCTGTTGTTCGCCCGAGACGGCGCGGAGTGGATCTACGCTGGAGGCCGTGTCGCCCGCCGCGTGGCCCGCACGGCCTTGGATGAGGAGATCGAGGCCGTCGTAGGCGCCTTGCCCGGCGTGGTCGGCGCGGCGCTCGTCTGTGTGCGCGCACCGGACCGGCCCCGGGGCCACCGTCAGCACCTGCTCATCTTCGTCGGTGACCGGCCCGCCCGGTCCGAGGCGCTCATTCGTGAGGCCCAAGACACCATTCTCGCCGAGCTGGGCCCGGGGGCGGCGCCGGATCTGTGTGATGTGTCGCCCCTCTTCCCGCGCCTGGGCGAGAAGGGGGCCATCGATCGGGCCTGGTGTGAGGCCCAGCTCCTCACCGGGGCCCTGGCCCGCAAACGGGCGCACCCCGTCGCCGCCGCGCTCACCCAGCTCCGTGGGCTCCTGCGCGCCCTCACCGTGGAGTCCTGACCGTGCTCGATCGTGCGCTGCTCACCCTGCCGCTCACCGGCGGTCGCCCCATCGACAGCTACGATCCCCGCTTCGCGGAGCTCGCGGACGGCGTCTTGCGTGGCCGGTACGTCGCCGCCGCCGAGGGCGCCGCGAAGCTGCTCGGCGAGCGGTTTTATGATGTTCGGCTGGTCTCGTATTTTCTGTACGGCGTGGTGGTGGAGCAGGGCGTCGGCGGCCTCGCCTGGGCGCTGGGCGTCGTCGGGGCCTTGGCCGAGGCGGGCTGGCAGGGCCTGGGCCCGGCTCAGGGCCAACAAAAACACGTCAAGGCGAGCATGAGGTGGCTGTTCGACACCCTTCACCGCCGCCTCATGCACCTCGACGACGATCCCCAAGGCCGGGCGCGGTTTATGGAGGAGTGGGATGACGCCCGCCGCGCCGCGCTCATCGAGGCTGGGGAGTCCCTCGCGGTGCAGCTCGACGGCCATGGAGATCTCAGCCTCGCCGCGCGAAAGGTCGTCAGCGCCTTACGCACCCTCGCCGTGGCCCCGCCGCCGCCCCTCGTGGAGCCAGCGACGCCCACGCCGCCGACCGCAGAGGCGGAGACCGAGGCCGAAGAGACGCAGGACGAGGACTCGATGGACGAGGACTCGATGGACGAGGACTCGGAGTACGGCGCCCCATCAGACGACGAGGACTCGATGGACGAGGACTCGGAGTACGGCGCCCCGTTTGACGATGAGGACCCATCCTCCGCGGAGGAAGAGGTCGACGACGACCCCTCTGCGCCGCCGCAGCGCCGGATCAACCCCGCGCCAAGCCGCACAAAACGCCCACGGATCACCGCGCCGCCCCGAGACGCCGCCCCGGACTGGGAAGATCTGATGGATCGGCTCGCGCTGTTCGAGGAGCTCCTCGCCGATGGCGCCACGACCCAAGCGGCCGTCGTCGCCGATGACATCGAAGATCGTCTGAATCATTTTGACCCCCGGCGGTACTTCCCGGCGCTCTTCGCCGGGTACTACGCCTCACTGGCTGACCACATGAGCGAGATCGAGGAGGCCTGGGAAGCCCGCGACTCCGCGCGTTGGCGGGCGCTCCGCCAGCTCGCGAAGCTAGATCCTGAGCGCCTTCGCCGCGTGCGTTGAGGGTGTCCCCGCGCCCTCATCCTCCCCCATTCCCCATGAAGGAGCCACCCCATGTACCGTGTCGATCCTGCAGACCGGACCGTGCTCATCGCCAGCGACGACGCCCGCCCGCCGGAGCCCCGTCATCTCTACATCCGTGAGCCGGGGCCCAACCTTGGGGAGGTCACCTATCGGCCCAACGTGCATTTCCTCGACGCGAAGATGTACCGGCCCCACCTCTTCGGGGCGTCGATGGATCATGATCTCCAGGATGGTGTGTCCGACGATGTCCGCCGGGGCCTTGAGCGCAACGAGGGCAGGATGGCTGGCCGCGTGACGCCGACCCGCGAGGGTTACTCCGACAAGATCGGCCATCTCGTCCGGAAGACGCTCAAACACAAGCTCATCCCGTCCGTGAAGGGGGAGATCCGCGCCGGCCGCGCCCGCATCGGCATCATCTCGCCGAACGACTGCGCCCGCTTCGCCATGGTGCTGCTCTGTCTCATCCGAGATCGCCGAATTCGTTCGTCGGTCACCGCGATGACCACGCTCAGGCCGCGCATCGCCGCCTTACGCTACAATTGTTGGGTCGGCGACATGATGATGCTCGGCTATGGCGACGGCAGCCGCCACGGCATCACCTGCGTCGCCGTAGACCGAGCGGCGGGGCGGTTCGTGACCTTGGAGGCGAACGCCTGGAAGATCCTCGTGAAGCCGGAGTTCTTCATCTACAGCAGCATGAACGAGCTCATCCAGACCCACATGGCGAACGATCTCAACCACGAGCGCGCCTTGGTGCGGTTTCTGCCCCAGAACGCCACCCACCCGATCATCGAGCGGAACATCGAGCCCGCGAACATGCTCCTGGGCGCGCGTGAGCTCGACCGCCTCATCGGCAAGTGGGGCAAGAAGGGCTACCACGACATCTGGCACATGACCGCCACGGCGGCGGCGGTCCCTGTGCTCTACAATCGGGCCTGAACGATCGGGCCGGGCCTCAGATCGACATCGCCCGGCCGCGACGGACGTCCTTCTTCTTGACCGGCTGGAAATACCGCACGGCGTCGTGGGCGTTGAAGTCTTCGCCCGCGAACAGCCGCCGCATCATCTCATCGAACCAGAGCAGCAGCAGCTCGATGAGCAGCGCTTGGCCCGGCGAGGCCGCGCGGAGCTTGGGCATGAGCCGCCGGGCGGTGCTGTAGACGAGGACGTTCTCGATGCCCGAGGCGTTCTTGGGGATGCCGGTGTCGAGCTTGCCCTCACGGTCCATCGCCACCCAGGCCTCTTTGATGAGCACCGCGGTGAGCACGATGCAGCCGTACTGGGCGGGGGTCATCGCGGGGACCTTCGCCGTCTTGTACGGGCCGACCAGGAGCGAATCGACGCTGACCTTCTTGATCTTGGCGTTGTTCTCCAGATCGACGCGGCGGAGCCGATCACGGACGATCTTCTTGGAGCCGCAGGCCGAGCACTCGACGATGCTCGGAATATCGGGGTGCTGGCGGTTGCAGCCTTTGCACAGCTTCACGATCGGCGTCGCCGCGTACCCTCGCCAGTCGGCGATGTATTTTTTGGCGCTGCCGCCGTCGGGGTCGGTGAACACCTTGGCGTCTTCGATCGTGCCCGTGAGGTAGTTGTTCTTGTTGAACTTCTCTTTGGCGAAGGACTGGGGCTTGACCTGGCCAAGCGGCTGAACGATGTCGGGGCTGTACAAGAGCGCCTTGCCGAAGTCGATGAGGCGCAGGCGGCCGTCGAAGCGCATCATGTTGCCGCCGTGAATGTCGAGGTGCAGCACGCTCACCTCTTGGGTGAGCTCTACCTCCATGAAGTGCCGGGCGTAGTGCTCGACCGTCTCGAGATCTTGGAACA
This sequence comes from Pseudomonadota bacterium, assembly GCA_041160755.1. Classification (GTDB taxonomy): domain Bacteria; phylum Myxococcota_A; class UBA796; order UBA796; family CAJQPC01; genus JADKFE01. The sequence goes on along the minus strand of JBEAVX010000013.1, from coordinate 2,116 downwards.
CGCTGATGATGTCGGCGAGGGTGAGATCCGACCAGTCCACGTCCCCTTCGCCCAAGGCGAGCAGCAGGTATTGATCGCTCCCGCGCTGGAGGACGTCGAGGCAGGTGGGCGTCATCGAGGCTTCTGACGTGTGGAAGAGCCATTTGTCTACGCGGGCCTTGGCCGCGATCGGCGTGAGCGTCACGCCGCCGAGACCCTTGTACGCCGTCTTCTTCTTCACGTTCGCCTTGATTCGTTTCCAGCGCGCGAGGTCTCGTTTGGCCTGCTCGATGTCGCCTTCGCCGTTGGCGATTCGTTCGCGCAGGTTCGCCTCGGCGCGCTCGATGGTGCCCCACACCTCAGCCTTGTACGTCCCGGGGAAATGTTTGACGGCGAACTTGTTCCCGTCCTGGTCTACGCCGAGGTACACCGCGCCGCCCATGCCGCCTTTGCCCAACATCTTGAGGATCTGGACGTTCTTCCTGGCGTGGGCGAACCGAAGGGTGGTCAGCTCGTCCCAGGTGGCCCGCCCGGTGTTGATCTTCGCCTGGGCCTTCGTCGAGGTGCCCTCGGAGGGGGCGTAGTCGGAGGCGACGCTGTCCAGCATGTAGGCGAAGGCCTCCACCTTTTTAATCGCCTTGGTCAGCTCATAGGCGACGACGAAGCCGCAGCGTGACTTGACCTTCTCGACGAGCTTCCAGATCTGCTCTAAGGTCTTCTTCTCACCCGCGAAGCCAGCGCCGTTCTTGGTGTGGAGCGTGACCAGGCCGTCGATCAGCGGCTTAAAGCCGTTGTCCTTGAGGAAGGTCTCGAAGTGGCCCGCCTGGATCCCGGCCTCGTTTACCTTCTTCGACACGGGCTTGGTGTGCCACGCGTCAAACAGCGTCTCTGCCGCGCTCTTCGCCATCTTGGACTCCTGTGCGTTGGTGGGCATTACGATACCAGAAGCGCGACGCCACAACAACCTTTGGATCCTCAGGTGGACATGGTTGTGCTACAACGAGAGCGCAGGCCGCGCGCTCGCGGCGGAGGAGCCCCCTGATCCCCTACGAGCCGACATCGGCGGAGCGCCGACTGATTCAAGCGGCCCGGCGATTTGAGCTGGAGGCGCTCCTGCGCGCCTTGGCGAGCCTCGGGTACCCCCGCGAGGCCACGCTGTTCCAGAGCCACTGGACACGCGCCAGCCCGGGGAGCTTCGTCGAGGCCCTCACCTTGGGCCGGACGCCGAGCGGTGGGCCTCTGGCGGTGATCACCCTGAACATGGGCCTGCTCTCGGTTCAGTCGCCCCTGCCCACCCACTTCTTGCGCGCCTTGGAGGACGCCCGGATCAACGAAGACAAAGCCGAGGCGTTCTTCCATTTTTTTGACCATGTGCTCATCGCCCGGCACATCGACGCCGCCCAGCGCGAGGCCCTGCCACGACAGACCGCGGCGCAGCTCTTGCGCGTGATCGGCCTCAGCGCGCCGACGGGGCTTCATTGGCTGGCCACGCGGCTCTTCCCCGAGCTAGAGGTCTCTGTGGCCCGCGCGCCCGTCGCCCGGGCGGTGAAGACGCCAGAGCTCGTGTTGGGCGAGGCGATCCTCACCGACGAGACCGTGCTTGGCGGCGCCGCGAGCGTGCCCACAGGCGGCCTGGAGCTCACCTTGATCGCTGAAGAGGTCGAGAACCCGGCGGGTCGGGCCTGGGCGGAGATCGTCGCCGAGCGCCTGGAGGCGATGTGGTCGGCCTTGGCCGATGAGGACCTCTCTGTGCGGGTTCGCCTCATCACCCCGCGCCCCGAGGGCCTCGTCGAGCTGGGCCGCAGCCGCCTGGGCTTCGAGGCGATGATGCAGGCTGAGGAGGCCGAGGTGGTCGTCGTGTTTGAGGCGGCGGCGCGCTGAGCTGTCGGGCGCTCAACGCGGAACCTCGTAGATGTGCAGCGACTCGGCGAGCCCACCCTCGGCCCGCACGAGGCGCCCGTCGCGGCGCTCCAGCGCCCAGCCATCCCCGCGCGGGTGCAGCTCAATGAGCATGGAGTGGAGGTCGGCCGTGGGGATACGCATCGGCGCCTCGTCGTCGGGGAAGTCTACGGCGTCGTACTCAAACACCTCGGGTCCAAAGATCCAGTAGCCTCGGCCGCGGCGCTGGGCCGTCGTC
>JBEAVX010000211.1:0-4239 GCA_041160755.1 Pseudomonadota bacterium | reverse complement strand
CCGCAGCTTGGCCTCAACGTCCCATCCCCCGCCGAAGGCGTCCGCCACGTCCCCGAGCCCGTCCTCATGCAAGGCGCCGGTGAACATGACCTGGACGATCAGCGCCACCACCGCCGCGGCGAGCCCCGGCAGGCCCAACGCCAAGCCCACGGCGAACGCCGCCGCCGTGACGAGCCCGATGAGCGCGCCCACCGCCGGGAAGCTCGCCGTGCTGGCGCCGAGGTCCTCCGCGCTCGCTTGACCCGGGAGCCGCACCGGGAGCCGGGTCAAGAAGATGAGCGCGAGGAGAAGACGCCGCACAGGGCTCAGAGCCCCGTGTCGCCCGCCGCGCAGGCGTAGCCGTCTTCAGCGTCTTCAGTCTGCTGCTCATCGAGGGCGACCACACAAGCGTCTTGCAGCTCAGGGTCAGCGTTCTCGTAGGTGACCCGGAGCGTCTCGCAGTCGTAGCCGGGTCGGGCGTCATCCGCGTGGCAGTCGCAGATGTAATCGACGTACTCATCACACGGCGTCGCGGGCTCACAGGCGGTGAGCGTCGAGACGAGCGCGACGGAGGAGAGCAGCGGGGCGAGGAGCAGGGCGAACCGCGTCATGGCGCACCTTCGGTTGAGGGACACGTTAAACGCACCCTATCCGGGTTCATTCGTGAGGTCAGCATGACAGACCGTTTTGACGGCCAAGTGGTCGTGATCACCGGCGCCACGTCGGGCATCGGCCTCGCCGCCGCCCGGGCGTTTAAGGCCCAGGGCGCGATCGTCATCGGCACCGGCCGCGATCAAGCCCGCTTGATGGCCTTGGGCCACGAGATCGACCTCGCCTTGAGCCTCGACGTCACCAACCCCACCTCCGTCGAGATCGCCGCCGCCGCCGCCCTTGACCGCCACGGCAAGATCGACGTGCTGGTCAACAACGCCGGGGTCGGGCTGTTCAAACCTTGGGACGAGACGAGCATCGACGCGCTCTCGGCGATCTTGGACGTGAACCTCCTCGGCGTGGCCCGGGTGACCCAGGCCGTGCTGCCGAGCATGGTCGAGGCCAGGCGTGGCGTCATCGTGAACGTCGCGTCCGTGGCCGGTCGCCGCGCCTACCCCCGGCACACGGCCTACTGCGCCTCCAAACACGCGCTCATCGGCTGGTCGGAGGCCCTGCGCCTGGACCTGGAGGGCAGCGGCGTCGATGTCGTCGTCGTGAACCCGCCCGCCGTCGAGACGCCGTTCTTTGAGCACGCCGGGTACTTCACCTTCGCCGCGGACCACCCCGGCTTGGCGCTGATGACCGCTGAAGAGGCTGCCCAGGGCGTCGTCGCCGCCGCCGCCCAGCGCCCGCGCCAGGTCACCCTCGGCGCCCGGGCGAAGCTGCTCATGGCGGCGTCTACCCTCGCGCCGGACCTGCTCGACGGCCTCCGCCGCCGCGCCGGGAAGCTCAAGCGCCGGGCCTGACCCTCAAGACGCCATCGCCGCCGTGGCCGCGAGGTCGTCGGGGATCCAGCTCCGCCACTCCGGCGGCAGGCTCGCGCTGCGGGTGAACGCGAGGCGCATGAGCTGGTGCTCGTCGGGGCGGCGCGGCAAGGCCCGCAGGGTGAGCCCGGCCTGCTCCGGCGTGCGCGCGCCCTTGAGGCGGTTGCACTTCGCGCAGGCCGTCACCGTGTTCTCCCAGCTCGTCACCGGCACCCGCAGGCCCGACCAGGGCAAGACCACCTCGCCGCCCACGGACTGCGCCCGGGGCACGACGTGGTCCACGGTCAGCTCCTCCCACTGCATCCGGCCGTTGCGGGAGCGGGGCCGAGCGCCGCAGTACTGGCAGACGGCGCCGTCGCGGGCGATCACGTTGATGCGGGAGTACGGCGCCACGCCCCGGCTGCGGGTGTAGCGGCGCTGCACGACCACGGCGGGCCAGGGCAGGTGGAGCTGGGTGGAGCGGATGATCTGCCCGGCGTAGGCCGCGACGACCTGCACCTTCTTGTCGAGCACGAGCCCCACCGCCTTCTGCCAGTCCACGACACGAAGGGGCGTATAGTCAGCGTTCAGCAGCAGGACATCGGTCATCGAGCCCTCCTCGCCTACAGCATAGTGCAGGGAGGAAGGGCTTCGTGCGCTGCCCCAGGATCGTCACACGACCCCGGGGCGCGTCGCCTCACTTCACGAAGTCATCCGTGGAGTCGGGGACGACCTTGTAGGTCTCGAAGCCGTAGAAGACGTGGCCGGTGACGGTGGCGTAGTCGGCGTTCGCGAAGCCGCCGACATCGACGAAGAGGTCGTCGAGGTTGAGGCCAAAGTTGGTGGCGACCTCGCCGTAGTCGCCCTCAGCGCCGAGCTCCACGAAGGCGAGACGCACCTCGACGCCCTCGTAGGGCTCCCAGTCCGACGGGGCGGCGGTCAGCTCCGTCGCCTCGGGCACGTCCCGCGTGCCGGTGACGGTGATGTCTTTGGCGACGAGCTCGGTGAGGTCGTAGTACTCGTCCACAGCGCCCTTGATGGTGACCTCGTCGCCGAGCTTGGGCACCGTGCCCGACCAAGAGTTGCCCAGGTAGACGTAGACGCCGTTGTTGGGGCCCGGAGCGTCGGCGACGAAGAAGCCTTTGCCGTCGGGGGTGAGCGCCGAGGTGACGACCGCGCGCTCGACGGTGGCCGAGCTGCCATCGGGCACGACGCCCGTCTGGATGTCGGAGATCGGCACCGGCGCGCTGCCTTCACCGGCGACGTAGCCCTCAAGGTCGGCCTCGGTGCGGGGGTAGAGGCCCCAGGTCTCGAAGGAGTAGCCGAGCTGGCCGATGATGTTCGTGTAGGTCGCGCCGAGCTCCGTCGAGTAGTTGAAGAAGACGTTGTCCATGGCGAGGCCGCTGGCCAAGGTCACCGCGCCGTAGCTGTCGATGTCGGAGGTGACCTCGTCGCCGCCGATGCTGATCAGCGAGGACTCCCAGACCTCCCAGTCGGTGACGGTGGCGGGATCCACCGAGTCCACGGTGACCTCGCCGGAGCCGGTGATCTGGATCGCGGACACGTCGGAGACGGTCAGCTCGGTCCAGCCGTAGAAGTCCACGAGCTCGCCGGTGATCTCCATCTCATCGCCGACCTCGAAGAACAGGCCTTCGGCGCCCGCGGGCAAGAAGACGTAGAGGCCGTTGTTCTCGCCGCCGCCGGGGGTCTGGATGAAGAAGCCATCGGCCTTGTAGGTGAGCGGCGAGGTGACGATCACGCCAGAGAGCGTCACGTTCGCGCCCTCGCCCAGCGCCTTGGCCTCGGCGATCGTCATGCCGTCGCCGCCGCCGCCGCCGGTGTCATCGCCGCTGTCTCCGGTGTCGTCTACGCCGTCGCCGTCATCGTCCTTGGGGATCACGGGGCAGGCCGTGAGGAGCGCGAGTGAGGTCACCAAGAGGGCGCGATACATGGAGGACTCCTTGTGCGGATGCCGTGATGCGGTCACTTAGGGACACGCATCTACACGGACCTATGGCCGACCGCAAGCGACAATGGAGTGGCATTGGCAACCGACCTCGCGATCTCAGTGACCGGGCTCACCCGGCGGTTTGGCGCCCGAGTGGCCGTCCAGAGCCTCGATCTCAGCGTGCCAGCGGGCACCGTCTATGGCTTCTTGGGCCCCAACGGCTCGGGCAAGACCACGGCGATTCGTTGCCTCTTGGGCCTGCTGCGGGCCGACGCCGGGAAGGTCTCCATCTTCGGTGAGTCGGATCCCGTGCGGCGGCTCGACGGGGTCGGCGCCATCATCGAGACCCCACGGTTCTACGGCTGGCTCAGCGGCCGGGCGAACCTGGAGATCTGCGAGGCGTACCTACCGGAGCACCGCCACGGGCGGATCGACGAGGCGCTAGAGCGCGTCGGCTTGGCGAGCCGGGCCCAAGACAAGGTCTCGGGGTACTCGCTCGGCATGCAGCAGCGGCTGGGCATCGCGCGGGCGCTGCTCGGCTCGCCCCGGCTGTTGGTGCTGGACGAGCCGACGAACGGCTTAGACCCCCAAGGAATGCGCGATGTGCGTGAGCTGATCCGCCGCCTGGCGCAGGAGGGCATGACGGTGTTCATCAGCTCGCACCTGCTCAGCGAGATTCAGGCCGTCGCCGACACCGTAGGCATCGTGTTCAAGGGCCGCCGCGTGGCTGAGGGCCGGGTGAACGAGCTTCTGCGCGCGTCCGCCGGAGACTCCGGCGCCGTGGAGATCGAGCTCGGCGGCCCCGACCTCGACGCCATTCGCCGCGAGGTGGTCGCGCTGGACGGCGTGACCTTGCTC
>JBEAVX010000206.1:0-2800 GCA_041160755.1 Pseudomonadota bacterium | reverse complement strand
CTTCTGCGCCGCCGGGGCCGCCGCGCCGCCGCGCTCCTTGGCGCGCTGGGAGTTGCTCATCGTCGCCGCCGTGGCGTAGAGGTCCACGCCCGCCGCCGCGCCGCCCGCGTCCCGGCCGTCCGCGGTCACCTGGCTCACCTGCCAGTCCTCAGCGCGGTCGAGCACCTTCTCGTCCACGGCCACCCCGGCGGCCTGGGCGTTGTACAGGCTGCGCACGGCCACAGACGAGGAGAGCACCGGGGCCCAGCCTTGGCCATCAAAGCTGCCGTCGCCCTTCTGGGCCAGCTCGACCTTCTTCACGGCGAGGTCCAGCGCCTTGCGCACCTCGCGGTCGGCGTCGCCATCGAGGCGGCCGACGAGCTCCGAGAGGGCCAAGGCCGCGAAGTGGGTGTCGGCGAGCTGGCCGAGCTTCGCTTGGGGCTGGGTGCCTTGGGGGGTGCGCACCTGGGGGCTGTTGGGGTCGGACTGGAGGACGGCCTGGGAGATGAAGTGGGCGCCCTTCTTCACCGCGCCGAGGTTGGCCTTGTCGCCGTCGCGCAGGATCGCCAGGGTCACGAGCGCCGTCGTCGCGACATCGGACTGGGCCTGCTCGGCGCTCCAGTTGCCCGAGGCCCAGCCGCCGTCGTTTTGCTGGGCGCTCAAGAGGTACTTCACCGCGGCGTCTTGAGAGGCGTCGGTGGTCTTGAAGCTGCCCGCGCCGCCGTGGCTGGGCAGGCTGTGGCTGGGCATCCCGCCCTTGCTCCGGAGGTCTTCGCCCCGGTCGTACCCTTTGGGGAGCGGGACGGCGGGGCCGTAGGTCAGCTCGGGCTCCGTGGCCGTGGCGACGTTCGCGACGTTGGCGATGAGGGCGAAGAGCACGGCGCAGGAGGGGAAGAAGACGAGGCGAGAGGAGAGGCTCATGGTGGGCTCCAGGGTGGGTCCGTCGGTTCGCGGGGCCAACGCCGGTCGCCTGGAGGGGCTTACACGGGCGCGGAGATCCGCCGCGTTTTGGGGTAAGCTCCTGGCCATGACACCCCTCCTCGCCGCGCTCTGGAGCTTGTCCGCCGGGGCGTCCGCCGGGGAGATCGCCGTGGGCCTGCCCAACGGTGGGCAGCGTGTGGGAGAGCTCGTGACGCTCTCCGCGGACTGCTCGGCGACCCTGCGGTTTGAGGACGGCGCCGTGTTTCATATGGGCACGGAGTCGATCGCCTCGGCCTGGCTCATGGACGGGATCGAGGACGCGGACGGCCGGATGATGGCGCCGCCGGAGGGCATCGGGCTCGTGCAGGTCCAGGGGCTCGCCGACTCGCTCACGCTGCGGGTGCAAGGGCGCATCCTGCAGGTCACGCCGGGGACGCTCGTGCCGCTGCCGCCGGGTCGGCACCTCGTGCGGCTCTACGCCCCGGGCTGTGGGCGGCAGATCGGCCTCATCGAGGTGGAGGCCGGGGTGATCACGCCCTTGGTGTTTAATCGCCCGACAGAGACCTTCTTGGTGCCCAAGGCCATCGGCGTCGCCGTGGTCGTCGGGACCTACTGGGCGCTGCGGCTCCTGACGGGCTGCTGAACCTCAACGACGCCGGAGCCGACGATGCGCTTGCTGGACCGTGTGGATCACCTCATCACCTTGACCCTGCGGGGCCGGAGCTTCGATCACCTGCTCGGGGCGCTGCGCCTGGAGGGTCGCGACGACATCGACGGCCTGCGCGGGGACGAGGCCTGCCCGCTCGATGGTGTGGAGCACCGGGTCTTCGCCTTGGACGACGGCGGCCACACCTCGCCGGACGGCCCGGTGAGCTGCCCGACGCCTCGGCCCCCGGACGCGCGGCCGTATGCCTGGACCCAGCTCCAGGGCGCGGTCCCGGCCTGGAGCCCCCGCGCCGACTGGGGCCACGCCCAGCCGTATGCCGGGGCGGCGACGCCCTGCTCCGGCTTCGCCCGGGCCTACGCCTTGGCCCACCCCGAGGCCGACCCGCGCCTGCCGCTGGGCTACTTCACCCGGCGGAGCGCGCCGACCTTGTACGCCTTGGCCGACCGCTTCACGGTCTGCACCCGCTGGTTCGCCTCGGCCCCGGCGAGCGGGCTCACGAACCGCCTCTTCGCCGTGTGTGGTGAGGCCGGGCCCGAGGCCGAGAGCGCCGATCCGCCGCCGCGCCGCCGCACGATGGTCGAGCTCCTCGACCGCGCCGGGGTGTCTTGGGGCGTGTACGGCGACGGCGGCAGCCTGAGCCAGCTCCTCGGCGGCGCGCGGTCTACGGCCCCGATCGCCGCGCTGCTCGGCGCCCTGCGCGGGGAGTCGCCCCTGCCGAGCGTGTGTGTCGTCGAGCCCGATGCCCGCCTGCCCCACGATCTCCAGCTTGAGGAGCGCCTCGTCTACGAGCTCGTCGAGGCGCTGACCTCGGGCCCCCGCTGGGAGAAGACCCTGCTCGTCATCACCTACGACAGCCCCGGGGGCTGGTACGACCATGTGCCGCCGCCCGAGACCGGCGAGGCCCCGCCCTTTGAGCGCCTCGGCGGCCGGGTGCCCGCCCTGCTCGTGTCGCCGTGGGCCGCGCCTGGGGTCTGCGGGCTGACCTTGGATCACCGGGCCTTGGTGCAGGCGGCCTTGGCGCGCTTCGCCTCGGCCTACGCCTTGAGCCCCCAGCCCCGGGACGCCCAGGTCGCGGCGCTTGGCGAGGTGGAGGGCCTCGACGCCCCGCGCCTGGATCCGCCGCGCCTCCCCGCGCCGCCGCCCGCCGCGGACGCCGTGGTGAAGGCCCTCGCCGGGCGCGCCCAGGGGCTCGGTGAGCCGCCGCCTTGGGCCCGAGAGGCCGCACGCCTCGCC
>JBEAVX010000191.1:0-3939 GCA_041160755.1 Pseudomonadota bacterium | reverse complement strand
CATCCAAGGTGGCCGTGGCGAGGCCCTCAAAGGTGCCGGGGGCGAGGCCGAGCGCGGCGCCCAGCTCAGCGAGGAGCGCCCCGGCCTTGATCGAGTCAAGGTTGAGGTCGTCCAGGAGCCGAAGCCCGCCGTGCAGGCTGTCCCCGGAGAACCCGGTGCGCTCTTGAATCATCTGCCAGAGGACCGCGCGGGGGCCCTCGGCGGGCTGGGCCGGGGCGGCGCGGTCTGGCGCGGATGAGCTGGCGCGGACCCCCTCGACGAGCCGGTGCAGGCTGACCAAGGCCGCGAGGCTCGCCGTGAGCTGCTGCAGGCGCTGGTGCTCGGCCTCACCCCAGGCGGCCCCGGCGCGGTTGAGGAGCTGCACCACGCCGAGCACTCGCCCGTCTTCAGCGAGCAGAGGCAGACAGTCGATGGAGCGGGTCCGGAACCCGGTCATCAGGTCGACCTCGGGGTTAAAGCGCTCGTCGGCGTAGGCGTCGTCGAGGTGAACCGCCCGGCCTGTGCGCCAGACGTGGCCCGCGAGGCCCCGGGCGGCGTCGAACCGGAGGCGCTGGTGCCCCTCGGCGCCGCGCCGCCAGGCCGCCACAGAGAACAGCGTGGCGTCCGCTGGGTCGTGGAGGAACAGCGAGGCGGCCTCGGTGTTGAGGCTCTCCGCCGCGCCCTCGATCCAGGCCCGGATGAGCGCGCTCACCGGCTCGTCCCGGGCGATGTCCTCGGCCCAGCCCTGAACCCGCGCCTCAAGCCCCGCCGCCCGGCGGTCGCGCCCCTCGATCAAGGCGCGGGCGATGAGCGTGCGGGCCGCGCGGGCGAGGGTGTCGAGCACCCGCACGTCGGCCTCCCCAAAGGGCTCATCGTCGGATCGGGCGAGCATCACCGCCGCGCGGTCGCCGTCAAGCTCGACCCCACGCGCGATGGCGCCCCGGAGCACGGCGCCGGGCCAGCCGTCCACCTCAGCGCTGTAGCCGGGCTCGGCCACCAACAGCCGCGTGCTCCACCCCTCACGCTCCTCCAAGGCGCGGATCCCGAGGCCCCGGGCGCCGGGCGGAATCGACGCGGGGCGCGGCGGCGACGCGGCGAGCACGGATCGACCGTGCGCATCCGCCACAAACACGGCGGCGTGGCTGGCGCGTAAGGTGGCGCGCAGGTGGTCGAGGAGCTGAACGAGGCGCTCGGCGGCCCCGCCCGAGGACGCTCCGCGCAGTGACGCGGGCAGACGCGGCAAGGCGTCGAGGTCAAGCTCAGGGAAGGGCCGCTCGCAGGGGTTGCGGTAGAACAGCCGGTCTCGGGCGGGCACGAACGGACGCACAAAACGCCCGGCGTACAGTCGCTCCCAATGAAGCGGCACCCCGGCGACGTACAGCCGCGCCAGGGCCTCCGCGGCGGCCTCGTCCCGCCCAGGCTTGGCCTCCGTCGGCGAGACGGCCACGGCGAGACCACAACGCTCACCGAGGCGGGAGAGCACCTGCCCCGGCCCGACCTCCAAGAGCAGCTCCGCCCGGGCGGCGACGCCGTGGGCGAGTCGCACAAAGTCCACCGGCAGGGTGATGGCGGCGGCGATGCGCTCCCGCAGATCGGCGTCCTCGGGCACGGGGGCGCCGTCTACGCCGGAGAGCGGGACCGCGAGCCGGGCGAGGGCGGCGCGGGGGACGTCGTCATGGGCCCGCAGAGTCGTCGCGGCGGCGGCGACCAGAGGGGAGTGGAAGGCGTTGGACACCCGCAGCGCGCGGCCCTGAATCCCTCGGGCGGCGGCGGCCTCCAGCACCGCCTGCACCTCTTCAGCGGGCCCGGACACGACGGTCTGGTCTGGCGCGTTGAGGTTCGCCGGGACGACCTGGGTGCCGACGAGCAGGCTCTGGGTGACCTCCAGCCCCGCCATGAGCGCCGCCATGCCCCCCGGTCGCTCCGCGGGCGCGGCCATGGCCTGACCCCGCAGCGCCGCGAGGCGCACCAAGGTCGTGAGGTCGTAGGCCCCAGAGGCGAACAGCGCCACGAGCTCGCCGAGGCTGTGCCCGGCCACCACCTCGGCCTTCACCCCGAGGCGGTGAAGGTGCTCCCACCACAGCGCCGAGGCCAGGGCGATGGCGGGCTGGGCGACGCGGGTGTCGGTGAGCGCGGCGGTCCAGGCCTCCAGCCGCTCCTGGGCGGGGTCGCGCCAGGTCGGTCGCAGCACAAACGAGGAGAGGGGATCCGACACAAACGCATCGAAGGACGCCGCGGCACGATCCGCCTCCTCAAGCCGCGCCCGGGCCCAAGGGTAGCGCTCCACCAAGGCGCCGGCCATGCCGATGGCCTGGCTGCCCTGCCCGGGGAACAGCAGGCCCACCCGTGGCGCCGGGCGAGGCCCCGAGAACCCTAGGCCCTCGGCGTGCCCGCTCCGGGCGGCGGCGTCTAACCGTGTGATCAAGGCGTCGAGGGCCTCACAGAGCCCCTCCACCGTGGTCGCGACGACGGCCGCGCGCCAGGGGGAGCCCTGAACAAGGGCGGCGCTGGTGCGAACGGCGAGGTCGCCGAGCTCGGCCACGGCGATCCCCTCGGCGTCGGCCCGCAGCGCGACCACGGCGGCCCGAAGCCCCGGGAGGTCCGCCGCGCCCAAGGGGAGCAGCTCGGCGGTCCAGGGGGCGTGGAGCGTCGCGGGATCCACCGCGTACTGTTCGCTCGGCGCGTCGCCGCTCTCTAAGGTGACGTGGGAGTTGATGCCCCCGAACCCCATGGCGGAGACCCCCGCCCGCAGCACGGCGTCTGCGGCCCGGGCCTCGTTCTTGAGGACCGGGTAGAGCGCGCTCGCCGCGCCGCCGAACACCGTGTGGGGCTCGACACAGCCGGCCGTGGCGGGCACGACCCGCTGGTTGACGGCGAGGACGGCCTTGATGAACCCGCCGATCCCGGCGGCGGCTTTTGTGTGCCCCACGATCGACTTAAATGAGGTGACGCCGACGGTGCGGCCCGTGGGCGCCCCGAAGCGCTCCAGCGCGCGGGAGATGCCCTCCAACTCCACACGGTCGCCGACGGCGGTTCCCGTGCCGTGGCCCTCGACAAAGTCCAGGGTGTGTGGGCTGTAGTCGGCCCGCTCATAGGCCCGACCCAAGGCCAAGGCCTGGCCCGCGACGCTCGGCGCGGTGATGCCGCCGCGCCCATCTGAAGAGACGCCCCAGCCCCGCAGCACGGCGAGCACCCGCCGCCCTTCGGCCCGGGCGCGGTCGAGGGGCTGCAGCACCACCACGCCGCAGCCCTCTCCGGGGATAAACCCTCGGCCACGTCGGTCATACACGGCCATCTCATCGACGCTCAGGGCGGTGGCCTTGGCGAAGCCGACGAGCTCAAACGGGTCGAGGCTCACGTCTACGCCCCCGGCGAGGGCGATGTCGAGCTGCCCTGACTCCAACAGCTCGGCGGCGGTCGCCACAGCGAGCAGCGAGGAGGCGCAGGCGCCGTCCACCACATAGCCGCCGCCGTGGAGATCCAGCACATTACAGACCCGCCCGGCGATGGTGTTCGCGAGGCCACCGGCCAGAGAGTCCTCGTTGATCTTGGGGAAGGCGCTGCGCCAGGTGAGCTTCAGCGCCTCCTCCAAGCGCCCCTCTTGCTCATCGTCGAGACCACACTCCGTCGCGGCGTGTCGCAGGGCTCTGCGCAAGAACGGCCAGCGCAGGCGGAGCGTGTTGGAGCGGGTCTCTTCGCCGGTGAGCGTGTTCCCGAGCACCATCCCCACACGGTCGCGGTTCATGGTGTCGAGGTCCAGGCCGGCGTCCGCCACGGCCTGACGGGCGATGTCTAAGGTGAGCCAATGCACGACGTCTGTGGCCTCAAACGACGAGCGAGGCACACGGTTGGCCGCCGGGTCGAAGCTCCAGCCGTCAATCACCGCGGCGCGTTTGCCATAGGTGAGGTCTTCAGCCTTGGGGTCGGGGTCGTGGTAGTCGGACAGCGGGAGTCGACAGT
>JBEAVX010000142.1:0-3034 GCA_041160755.1 Pseudomonadota bacterium | reverse complement strand
TGTCGGAGCTGCGCGGCCTGCAAGGAGATCTCGCCTGGGTGAGCATGGGCCGAGGCAACTGGAGCATCTACGCGCTGAACCCCAGCCTGTATGACGTGCTCAAGGACAAGTCTTGCTCTGTGCGGCATTATTTTGAGGTGGCGCCGACCTTGCTCGGGAACAGCCTGCTCACCCAAGACGGCGAGCCCCACAAGAGCGGCCGCAACGCGATGAACAAGCCGTTCACGCCGAGCGGCCTGAGCGCCCAGGGCACGAGCGAGATCATGAAGGAGGTGATCGAGCGCCAGGTGGGCGTGATGCTCTCGAAGCCCGATCCGCTGGCGCTCATCGAGATGCGCACCTTGGCGCTGGACATCATCTTCCGCATTCTGGGCATCCCCCACGATGAGCTCGACGGCTGGCGTGAACATTACGAGGAGGTGATGCTCACGCTCTCCCCGGTGAAGCTGCGGTTCCCCGGCAGCCCCGAGTGGCGGGCCGAGCGCGCCCGGGCCTGGCTCACCGAGCGCTTAGAGGCCCGCATCGCCGCCATTCGACACGATCCAACGATCACCGGCCTGCTCGCCGAGATGGTGCGCGGCTGGGACGCCCAAGAGCTGCGCGGCGACGACCGGGGCCTCATCGACAACGTGCTCCTGCTCGCCTTGGCCGGGCACGAGACGACGGCCTCGACGATGACCTGGATGGCCTGCCACCTCGCCCAAGACCCGGCCCTGTGGGACCGCTGCGTCGCCGAGGCCCAGGCTGTCGGCGCCGTGCCCCAGCACCCCAAAGACCTCGCCCAGTTCCCCTTGATCGAGGGCCTGTTCCGCGAGTGCCTGCGCCTCTACCCGCCGGTCACGAGCATCAGCCGCCGCCTTTTGGAGCCTGTAGAGGTCGCCGGGGTGATGGTGCCCGCCGGGGCGGAGATCACCTTCCCGATCATCGCCTGGAACCGCGACGCCCGGCACTACCCCGACCCCGAGCGCTTTTTTCCCGACCGCTGGGTGGGCCGCGACCGCCGCCCCTCGCCGCTGGAGACCATCGCGTTCTCCTTTGGCCCCCACTTCTGCCTGGGTTACCACGTCGCCTGGACCGAGTCTGTGCAGCTTGGTGTGGCGCTGGCGCTGCAAGCGAGCGCCAAAGGTGTGCGCCCGGTGATGGCGGACGGCTTCCCCAAGGCGAAGTTTGTCGGGCTCTGTACGCCAGAGAAGAAGGGCACGCGGCTTCGGTGGGGGGCGGCGTAGGGCAACATTTCGCGACATCTCTTGAGGCGGGGGACTCTGCAGATCGGGACGTTGATCCGTTATGCTCCGGGTGGGCTCTGGTTGAGCCTACTCTGGAGCGATGAATGTCAAGTATGTCGATGGAGAACAACACCGCCGCCACCCGAGCGCTCAACAGCGCCCTACGGGCGGAGCTGACAGGGGAGCTTCGCCTCGCCAACCTTGAGGCCACGATCCGCTGGCACAGCGTGTTCATCGTCGTGTTCGTGCTGCTCAACGACGGCTTCGAGCTCCTCGTGGCGGCGCTGCTCTTCGTCTTCGGCAGGCCCATTCGTGAGGCCCTCTCCCCGGCCCTGATCGCGCTGCGCAAGCGCCTCGCGCAGCTCGACGCCCTCGACGCGGCGTTGGGCGAGAGCGCTCCGCTTGAGGCGGGCGACGAGGTTGGCTGGGCGCGTTGGGCCGAGCTCTCCGCGCAGATCGCCCGCGTTCACGGCGCGGCGTTTGAGGAGCTCCCGCTCACCGACGCCCAGCGTCGCCTCGGCGCCAAGCTCGCCGCCGCCGACCGCCTGAAACGTCTCACCGACGCCATCAGCGCGCAGCAGGCCCAGATCGCCCGCATCAAGGGGCGCCGGCTCCCAGTCTCGCTCCTCACGGTGGTCTTGGCCATCATCGCGGTCTTTGTGGTGAATTACCCCGTTGTCCGAGTCTCCTCCCCGGTGGTGTTCCTCACGACGCTGTGGTCGGTTCTGATCGCGGTCGGGGTCCTCTTGGGCTTCGGCGCCGAGATCCGTGAGCACCAGACCAAGCTGTCCGCCTTGGAGGCCCAGGCCACGTCCCTTCGTGAGCTCTTGGTCGGCGCGGACGGGGCCGACGGCGCGGCGCTCATGGAGCGCTGGTTGACCCTGCGCGCGCAACAAGAGGACGAGCTTATGCGATGGCCGACGCTCCTTGACCCGACGACGACGGCCTAAGGGCGCCCGTCGCACCACCGCTCCGCGCGACCATCGCGCGAAATGAGGCCGCCCTGGTCCCAGCGGTGTATACTCATCCGCGCACCGCGATCTGCCGGTGCTTCGTCTTGAATGCGAGACACTGGAGCGGATGATGGTGGCTTATGACACAGTGGTAATTCAAGCGCACGCCGAGGCGCTCTATGCCCAGGCCGACAGCGTCGTGCGCGTGAGCGCGATCGTCGGCGCCCTCGCCGGGGCGTCGGCGGGCGCCGCCGCCGGGGTGGCCGCCGGATTGGCCGTTGGCGTGTTTGTGCTCGTCGGCGCGTTGTTGGGTGGGCTCTTTGGCTACCTCGCCGCGAAGGGCCGCGCCCTCGTGCTGCGCTCCCAAGCCCAGACGATGCTCTGCCAAGTCCGCATCGAGCAGAACACGCGGGAGGCGATCACCCTCCTGCGCGGCGGGGCCGGGCTGCCCTGAGCGTCGCTGGCGGTCGCCGCCGTGGCGAGCAGCGTCGTCTGTGTCGTGGTCGTCGTCGCGGGCATACGCCCGGGCCAAGCCGGGCGGGCGCCCCTTGCGCTGGTGAGCGGCGTGGAGACGGTCTCGCCCTCCCTGGTCGTTCACCCCCAGCGTCAACGCGCTGCGCGCTCGCGGTTCATCGTCTCAGACATCCGCGCGTTTCTAGAGGACGACGAGGAGAACGGCGAGCTGGGGCCAAACCGCTGGCTGAGGCTCCGCGCCGAGCGTGACGACGGGTTTGTTCCCTGACCCATCCTCCTGATCAAGCTGATCAGAGATGCGCTCGACCATCCTCTCCGGTCTGTTGATGATCCGTTGTTCTCAGCGGGCGCTCTTGTGGGGTGTTCCCTGGAGTGACCATG
>JBEAVX010000009.1:0-3502 GCA_041160755.1 Pseudomonadota bacterium | reverse complement strand
GACGACGGCGAGGCCGCGACGATGGGCCTCGCCTTGACGGTGAACCTCTCCAGCGACTAGCCGCGCTCAGCGCCGGCAGATCGCCTCGATGTCCGAGATCTCTTTGGGGATCGACGCCGTGAGCACGTCGGGATCGCCCTCGGTGACGAGCACGTCGTCCTCGATGCGCACGCCGATGCCCCGGTACTGCGGCGGGCACTCGGCGTCGTCGGGGGGGATGTAGATCCCGGGCTCGATGGTGATCACCGCGCCCGGGCGCAGGGGTGAGGACGATTGGCCCTCGACGTAGGCGCCGACGTCGTGCACGTCGAGGCCGAGCCAGTGGCCGATGCCGTGCATGTAATAACGTTTGTAGGACTTCTCTTGGATCAGCGTGTCCACGTCGCCGGTGAGCAGGCCCAGGCGCACCATCCCCTCCGTGAGCCCCCGGATCGCCGCGTCGCTCACCTGCTTAAACGTGCTCGTGGGCCGCACGAGGTCGATGCAGGCGCGCTGCACGTCGAGCACGAGCCCGTAGATCTCCCGCTGGGCGGGGCTGAACGTGCCCGAGGCCGGGAAGGTGCGGGTGACATCGGCGGTGTAGCCCTGGCGCTCGCAGCCCGCGTCGACGAGCACAAGATCGCCGTCCTGGATCTGCCGGTCGTTCTTGACGTGGTGCAGGATGCAGGCGTTGGGGCCGCTGCCGACGATGGAGGCGTAGCCCGGGCCGTCGCCGCCTCGGGCGCGGAAGTTGTACTCGATGAGCGCCTCCAGCTCGTACTCTTTGGCGCCGGGCTTGCCCGCGCGCATCGCCGCGACGTGGGCCTCATGGGTGATCGCGGCGGCCTCGCGCATCAAGGTGAGCTCCTCCTTCGACTTGATCAGGCGGAGCTGGCCAAGGAGGCGATCGGGGCTCACGAAGGCGTCAGGCAGCACCCGCTGGCGCTCCCGGGCGGGCTTCCGCGCGGCGGAGAGCGCGGCCATCAGCACCGCGTCGTCTTGGGGGTGAACGCCGAGGCGAACGTGCAGGGTGTGAAAGCCCACGAGCAGCTCCGGCAGGCGCTTGGAGAGCTCGGCGATGGGGTGGGCCTCGTCGGCGCCATACAGGGTCGTCGCGCCCTCGGGGCCCGGGCGGATGCCCGTCCAGACCTCCATCACGGCGTCTTTGGGCTGCACAAACATCACGAAGTTGGGGGCCTCGCCGCCGCGCAGGACGACGACGACCTCAGGGTCGGTCCAGCCCGTGAGGTAGAGCAGGTGGCTGTCTTGGCGGTACCGGTGCTCGGAGTCGCCGTTGCGCCCCTTGGGGGCGGCGCCGAAGAGGAGGATCGCCTCACCATCCGGCAGGGCGGCCAAGGCGCGCTGGCGGTGCTGGGCGTAGAGCTCGCGGGCCAAGAAGGGTGCAGACATTGGGGCTCTCCACGTTTGGTCCCCCTTAACATCGGCTCCTTGGCCCCGAGCCGCCGGTCATTCTCTTGACCTTCGCCCCGAGCGACCCGAAGTTATGTGACCATCTCGTGACAGGCACCCACCCCGCCGACCCGGAGCAGAAGTGGAATTCCGGCTGACCCAAGAGAGCGGTCGCACATACTTCATCCGCACCGTCGAGGTGCGTGAGCACGATCCCCGGCTGATCAAGACGATCAGCGAGATCGACCTCATGACGTTCTCCCAGCCCACCTGGAGCCACGTCACCCTCGACCTCGCCCTGCGGCACGGCCGCACCACCCTGCTCTACGCCGATGACCTGGCCATCGGCTCGTGCCACTGCGTGCGCTCCTGGGACAACCCCGATGAGGCCGTGCTCTTCGCCATGGCCATCCGCCCCGGCTGGCGTGGCCGGGGCCTCGGCAGCCGCTTCTTACAAGGCGTGCTCGACGGCCTCGCCCGCGACGGCCTGCGCTCGGTGATCCTCCAGGTCGACGCCAACAACAAGGCCGCCGTGCGCATCTACCAGTCTCGTTTCGGCTTTGAGATCGTCGCGGACGAGGTCGACGCCCGTGGGGAGCGCCGCATCCACATGCGCCGGGTGCTGCGCGCCACGGCCGCGAACGACACCTTGGGCGAGCTGAGCGCGGGCTGATCCCGAGCGGGTGAGCCCTCACCGCACTTTCCCTTGCGGTCTGGCCCAGGCAGAGCGTAGCCTGAGGTCGTATGGGCACCCTTCGCAGCGTCATCCGAGGCACCCTGGGCCGCTGTCCCGCCTGCGGCGTCGCGCCGCTGTTCCGCGGCGTCACCGCCCTTCACGAGACCTGCCCCCGCTGCCATGTGCGCCACGAGCGTTTTGACGGCTCCTGGACCTTGGTGACCTGGCTCGCCATCTCGTTTGGCGTCACCGTCGGCATGGTGGCCCCGGCGGTGATGTGGGTGCAGGGCTGGATTCGGGAGGACGAGGGCCTCATCGCCGTCACCCTGCTCTCGACCTTGTGCACCGCGCTCATCTACCGGCCGCTCAAAGGCGCCACCTTCGGCGCGCTGCACGCCATGGGCATGGTCTACCCTGACGTGGAGCGCACCGGGAACGTCATCTACCTAGAGCGCGCCCGGCAGCTTCGCCGCGACCGGGAGCGCCAGCGGGCCCAAGGCGCCTGAGCCCGCTGGGTCACCCGGGTTTAGAACTTCCCGGTGGTGATGTTCCAGGTGATGCTGCTCTCGTCGATGCGGCCGATGAGCTCACCCTTCCACTCCTTCTTCGTGGCGTCGAAGGTGTAGCGCTTGATCTCACGCTGCTCGTCGGCGGCGACGTAGAGCTCCAGCTTGCCGTCACCGTCCAGATCCGCGGGGTAACAGGCGTGCTCGAAGCCCGAGGAGGCCTGCTCAAACCGCTTGGACTCCCAAGGCGCGGCGGGGTCGGCGGCGGGGGTGAAGTGGTAGAGGCCGGTCTTGTAGGCGCAGGCGACGAGCTCCTTCTTGCCGTCGCCGTCGAAGTCGCCGGGGACGAGGAAGCGGGTCTGCCGGTCGTCGATGGTGGCGAAGACCTTGTGGTCAAAGCCCGAGCCGTCGGCCTTGAGCGTGTACTGGCGGATCTCGACGGGCTTGGTGATCTGCTTGTCTTCGGTCTCGGCCTCCAGCACCGAGAACAGCTCGGACTTGCCGTCGCCGTCCAAGTCAGCGGCGAGGATCTCCTTGGCGTGGGTGGCGCCCATCGGGTCCACGACGCTGCGCTCATACGAGGTGCCGTTCCAGCGGTACATCACCATCATGCCCGGCTGGCTCTCGTTGGCCTTGTTGCGGTCGGTGGGCGTGGCGAAGAACTCCAGCTTGCCGTCGCCGTCGACATCGCCGATCTCGATCTCGTGGACGAAGGTGTCGGCCTTGGCGTCCATCTCGATGACCTCGGCCTTGCCGTCCGGGGTCTCCGCGGGGTTCACGACCGCGACCACGCCGCCGTCATGGGTGGCGATGACCAGCTCGTCTTTGCCGTCGCCGTCCACATCGCCGATCTCCAGGTCGCGCAGGCGGTCAAACTTGCCGCCCCACGACTTCTCCCAGAGGAGCTTGGCCGACCACTAGCCGTCCTTGA